>JBMYXJ010000008.1:0-19002 GCA_049608285.1 Mycobacterium sp.
AACCGGTTGAGAAGTTCCACCACTTCCATCGGTGGATGGGTGGCGGCGAGTTTCATGGAGCCCTCTACGTCGACGAATAGCACTGCGACATGGCGTTCTGCACCGCCGAGCTCGATGCGATGTTGCTCAGCGTCGGCGGCTACCTCACGTCCTACATGGCGGCCGAACAGGTCGCGCACCCGTTCGCGTTGCCGCAGTCCCTCCACCATGGTGTTAAAGCCGTGCTGCAATTCACCGATCTCGGTTCCGTCGAACACCACCAGACCGGTATCCAGATCGCCCTGCTCCACTCGTTGCAGCGCAGCGCGGACCACTCGCACGGGCGTTGCGGTGAGTGAGGTGACAATCCACATCAGGGTGAATCCGATAATCAGCACGACTGTGGACAAGATCAGTTGCCCGACCACGAATTGATGGCGGGTTTCGACGTGTGATCGCAGGCTGAGGATGCCAAAGAACACGATTCCCAAGACCGGAATTCCCGATCCCAGAATCCACACCGTCATGATTCGGCCCTTGACGCCGGCGGCCAGCCACCCCGGCGAGTGTCCGGCCGCGATAGCTTGTGCCGCGGCCGGCCTCAGCGCGAATTCACTGACCAGGTAGCAGTTAGTCGCCGCGACGATCCCGATGAACCCGGTGCCGAACAAGAATTTTGGAATGAAGTGTGGATCGGCCAACCCGTAAAGCGTGCTCAGTAGGATTGCTCCGATACCCCACAGCAGCAGATGAATCCGGGCTAGCCGCCATGGCGCTCGCAGGGTGTTGCGCTGATCTGCACGGGTGGGCGGGCGCCGCACGATCGACCAGCCCAACGCGCCAACCAGCTGGCGTCTACCCCAGATGCTGCCGACGATGAGAGCGACCATCGGGTAGGCAGGGGCGACTCCAAACGTCAGCCATCCGGGTGCCTCGGTGTAGACATCTGGCTCTGGGACGGCCACAGCGACGATAAGCCACACCACGACAACGCCGATCAGATCAACGAGCACCACGAAGATGAAAAACCAAGCGAGTATGTACAGTCGGCGCTGACCCTCTACCGCTGAGCCCAGCAGCCGAGACCCGAACTTAGGCGTTTCGGGCGGCCGACGGCGCTGCCCAGTGATCCGGCTCAGCATCCGGGTCGTCCGATGCGGGACCGATTTGCCCGATGCCATGTCGGCGGCTGCCTGCTTTCTAGTCGTAGCATCCGTCGTCTGGATTGCCCACCGGTAGCGTCACTGGGTTCGAGATACCGCAGATGCATTATGAGCCGTCCCAGTATGTCCAGAGGCTCGTTTCGTTGAAATTCACCCACCCGCTAGAGGGGTTGGTGGAGCCGGGGCGAAAGCGAGGCGAGCTTGGCGTCGGCACGGAGCGCACGTGCCCGAAAAAAGGTTTCGCTAGCTACCCGTCACCGCCGGCCAGGGGTGGGCGGCGGCGATGAAATGTGGTCACTTGTTGGAATTTGTGGCCGGCTTGGATGAGGAATTGTTCGGCGAAATCCCGTCCGATGAACTGGACCCCGAGCGGGGTTCCCCGTGCCGTGATTCCCGAGGGCAGACATATGGCTGGGTTGCCGCTGACGTTGAACGGCGCGGAGGCGGCGGCCAGCTTGATGATCAGCTGGGGGTCCTGCCCCAGGCTCTGCATGGTTTCCCGGGTGGGTGATGCTAGGCCAGCGCTGGGCATCAACAGGATGTCGATGTCATCGAATACGCGGCGCAGTAAATCGGTGAATTCGCGCCGCTGCTTGATCAGCCCTTCGAGTTCCGCGGCGCTGAGTGTGCCCCCCCTCTCGATGAGCGCACTCAGCACTGGCCCGTATTCGTGGGCGCGGGCCGGATAGGTCTGGGCGTGCGCTCGGGCGGTTTCGATTGCGCGCAACTTTCCGAACGCATCCATGATCGGATCGAGTGCGGGCAGGGTGACGTCGATGACGGGCCATCCAAGCTGATCCAGCGTCCCGATGACCTCGGCGAGCATGGACTTGGTGTCCTCGTCGAATGCAGCCATCTGTGCCCAGTCAACGCCGACTCGGGGTGTCTGGGTCAAAGTGAGATCAGCGCTGTAGTCCCCCGCGGGCTTGAGCGGCGAGGTGCTCGGGTCGTTGCTATCGGGTCCGGCGATGACGGTGAGTAGTGCCGCCGCGTCTTGAGCGCTCCGGGCGATGGGGCCGACGTGGTCGAAACTGGCCGCCAGTTCGATGATGCCGTAACGGCTCACCCGTCCCCATGTCGGCTTGATACCGGTGAGGCCACACATGGCTGTCGGAAATCGGATCGATCCGCCGGTATCTGAACCGATCGAACCGAAACACAATCCCGCTGCGGTGGCGACACCGCAACCGCTGGAGGACACACCTGCCCATGTCTGTGAATCCCAGGGATTGATTGGCGCGGTGAAATTGGGGTGGTAGGCGAGGTAGGCGCCCTCGGTCATAGCCAACTTGCCGGTGATGACCGCACCGGCGGCCCGCAGCCTGGCCACTACCGTGGCGTCATGCGGTGGCCGGAAACCTTCGAGGATGGTGGTGCCTGCGGCGGTGGGGGCATCGGCGGTGTAGCAGAGATCTTTCACACCGATCGGGATGCCGTGCAGGGCGCCCCGGTAGTGGCCCTCGGCGATTTCGGCGTCGGCGGTACGCGCTGCCTTGAGCGCGGCTTCCTCCATTACCCAGGTGTAGCTCTTCAGTTCAGGATCGAGCTTCGCTATTCGCGCCAAGGTTGACTGCGTAACTTGTTCAGAAGTGAGTTGCCGTGCGCGGATCAGCTCCGCGAGTTCGGTCAGCTCAAGTTTCCAGATCTCGTCCTCGGATTGTGACGTCTGGCTCACTGTGCGGCAGTCCAGTGCGCGGCTCGCGGCTCGCCAGCGCTCACCGGATGATCGAGAGCCCGGTCATGGACACTCGTGCCGGCGAGCCTTGCCATCTCAGATCTCTGTGTCATCACCGAATATCGGCGGGCGCCCCTGGTTGAACGCTGCCACTCCTTCTTGTAGGTCAGTCCCCTCGTATGCATCGACACTGAATCGGATCAGGGCATCGTTGTCGGCTGCAGTCAGCGCTCGACCATGCATGTTGGCAACCACTTTCGATGCGCGCATAGTCACCGCCGACTGCCGGCAGATCTGGCCGACGAGTTTGGCGACCGCAGCTGCCAAATCATCTGCCGGGACCACTTTTTGCGCCAATCCCCAGCGCGCAGCGGTATCCGCGTCGATCAGCTCTGCGCTGAACATCAAATACTTCAGGCCCGCCGGACCGATGAGGCGCGCGACGATGTCGGCCTCGGTGAGCCCGAGGGTCACACCCAACTTGCCCAGCGGGATACCGAAACGTGCATCCTCGGTCGCGATGCGCACGTCGCAAGCCGCGCTGAGCTCGCAGCCACCACCGACGGCGAGCCCGCGGACGGCAGCGATAACCGGGACCGGCATTGCAGCCAGTGCACGCAGGCATACGGCGAGGCTCTCGTTGTATGTGGCGGCATCTGCGGCGCTCATCCGAGTGTCTGGAAACTCTGTGATGTCGGCGCCGGCAGCGAATGCCTGCTCACCCGCGCCACGCAGCACCACCGCTCGCAGGCCTGAATCGCCGGCAAGCTCGTCGAGCAACAGCTTGAGGCGGCGCCAGCTCGCCAGATTGAGTGCGTTCAGCGCCTGCGGGTGACTCAGCGTAACTACGGCGACGCCCCGATGGCGTTGCAGCGCAACGCGATCAATGACGGCGGTGTCGGGCGGCTGGCCCTGCAATAGTCGGCGCACCGCATCTTCTAGATCCTTGTCGCCGCCAGTAGTGGTGTCGTCCATGCTCGCTGCACGCATCCTCTCGGGTTGCCCAACTGTAGTCTCGAAAACTAGTGGGCCATCCTGCGCGGTTGATCATGGCCCGATTCGGATCGGGCCCGGGGACCATAAACCCGAGTGAGTGGCCGAGCCCAGGGCGATCTCGGCCTGTTGTGCCTCCACGATGGTGTCGAAGCGGCGCAGCGAGCCCCAGTCCTGGCCCCAATCGTGCGACAGGTAGGTAGACATCACCGATGCCTGCAGAAGAAGGTCGGTGATTCCCAGCAGGCCGCCGTTGATGCCGTCCTGCCAGGTGTCGGTGCTTTGCAGCTTGGCGTAGTAGTCGGGTGAGATACGGAACTTGGGGATCTCGGTGACACCGTTGACGTGCAGCATCGGCTGTTGACAGGGGAACGCCAGCCCGACCGCCCAGTCCATCAGGACCGGCTGCTGGGAACCGATGTACTCCTGCACCGAACGCAGCTCCGGTACCCGTGGTGGTGTGACTGCGACCCAGTCGCCCTGGCCGAGTGACAGATCTTCGGCGATCACCCGAACGGCGATGGCGTCAGCCGGGATCTGGGTGCGCGGATAGCGCAAATTGCGCCACGATGGTGTCGGGCCGATGTCGAACGGGCTGACGCGGCCGGCGGGTTCCGGGGCGCCGGACGGCCCGGGGAGACCGTATTCGAGCTCCACCGACTGGCCGGAGGCGATGCCCTCGGCCACGCTCTTGCCCGCGATCGTTCCGGCCGCGGTGATCACCACCAGTGGGTGGGCGTCGTCGGCGGCGGGCAGCTCGTACCACGCCGAGGCCAGCCGGCTCTCCTGCTGTGCGGCTAGCGAATACGTTCCCGCAACGGGGACCTGGGCTGGGTCCAGGCCATAGGGCAGCGGAACTTTCGACCCATTGATACCCGCACGTGGCAGTCGCTTCGGCTGGTTCCAGTCGGCATCAGTGCCTGGCTGGGGGTTATTGATCCGGATGGCCTCGGCGATGATCCGGTCCGGAACACCGTTGGGCGAGAAGCCCACCGGTTCGCTGCCGCCCAGCGGACCCAGCGGGCCCCAGGGATGCTCGGCTGGGTCACCGGGCAGTGGCCGCAGGAAGCCGACGTTGGAGTCGGGCTCCACAAGTACGTCGTCGGCCATGCCGCAGCCCCCGGCGAAGGCCCGCAGATTGGCCCAACCGTTGGAGTAGGTCGGGTACTGGCGCACCACGCCTACCACCATCGACGCCATGAACAAGACGACCATGAGACCTGCGGCAATCGGTATCGGTGCCGCCGTGAGCTTGTCGACGGCCCGCGACTCGGGCCGGGAGGAGACGTGCAGCCAGAACGCCCACAGGGCGGCGATCGCGAACAGCGCCAAGAAGACCGTGCTGACAGTCAGACCGCCAAGACTTGGCACCGAATTGTTGTATGGGGCACCGAAGTTCGAGACGTACCACCAACCGTTCGTGGAGGCGAACCCCAGGGCCAATACGAAGAACACCAGCGAGAGAAACGCCATCCGGTTACGTGCTGAGCGCAACACCAGTGGCGACATCAAAACGGTCGCCAACGCCGCCATCGCCCCGCCGACCGCAGCGAACAGACCAAAGTGGTGGATCCACTTGGTGGGAGTGAACATCAGGAAGAAGATCGTGGCGAAGATGACCCCCATCAAGCGCCAGGCTGGCCCCCGGGCAACGCCGGGAACGTGCTTGCGCCGCAACATCATGAACAGCGACGGGAACAGGCACAACACGGTAAACAGAAATGCGAACCGACGGGAGATCGAAGCGTCGGTAGTCGGCAGGATGATGTAGTAGTAGCGCAGGATCTCGGTGAACCATTCCTGGCTTGGGCCCACCTGGGTGCGAATCCTGGTTGCTTCCAACACCGTCGCCAGCGTCTGGTCGGCGAACACGATTGTGAGCACGATGGTTCCCGCGGCCAGTAGCGGCGCCACCAGCGGCCATGTGCCGACCAGTTGGCGTCGCCGCATGAGGATCCGCAAGATTGGCCGGCCGCCGGCTATCAGGGCGGCTACCGCGATCAGCCCGGTGGGCTGGATACCGAGCGTGAATGCAGCGGTGGTGATCGCCAATGCCGCAGGCGTGAGGCGGCCCGAGGTGATCGCCCGCTCGATCAATACGTAAGTGATCAGGGCACCGGTGGCGATCTGGCCCTCAGGTCGAAGCCCGTTGTCGAAGGGCATCCAGGCACCCATGAACACCAGCCCGGCTGCCCACATCGCCGCACGGCTTCCCGCCACAGCCGGCCCGAGGCGGGGCAGTACCTCCCTGGATAGCAGTAGCCAGCACACCAGCGAACAGATCAAGTCGGGCAATCGGATCCAGATGCTGGCATCGCTGATCCGTGTCATGAACGCCAGCAGGTTGTAGTACCAGCCGAACGGGTCTTCGGGGCTGCCGAACCAGCGGAAGTAGTTCGACATGTAGCCGGCGTGATCGGCTACTCGGGCCATGCCGAGGATGTAGCCGTCGTCCGAGGAGTTGGCCCCGATTACATACCAGAGACCCAACCCGCCCACGACGGCGCCGTCGACGGGGCTGACCGTGCGCCAACGCGATGGGATGAGCCGGTGCATGCGCCGCCCATCGGTGCGGTCCAGCTGCCATAGCGCCAGCAGTGCCACGATCGTCGAGGCGATCGCCAGCAGCATCGCCGCCAGCTTCAGCGCGGTGGGATGGGTGCTGAAGCGCGTGTCGATGGTCGCCGAGAACTCCATACCGGCGGGGGCGGGCCCAGTCAGGTCGGTGAAAACCCCAACGACGGCAGGCCGCAGGTTGGGATCGGGGAAGCCGGTGCGCTGAGGTTTCCCGGCGTCCTCGCCGGAGGTCTGGGTAAGCCCGACGAACTCGGCATATGTCCCATCCAGCGACGAGATGATGTCGATGCTGGAACAACCGGGGGCAGAATCGATCCCGGTGACGCGCTCCCGGTCCACGGTGGCCACCACGACGTTTCGCACGATCACGTCGACGCGGGCGCCGCTGACTCCCGGGTCGCTTCGCTCCTGCCCGCCGGGTGTGACGTTGACCAACATTGCGTTCAGGGCCGCGTCACGGCCCTCCGATGGGGCGGTGCCCAGGATCAGGCCGCCCTTGTCGGGCATCGAGGCGACAGCCGTGCACGGAATGGTCGCAGTCAGACTTACCGGTGCCTGCGAGATCAGCGGTGCAGTGACGTTTTCAAGTTGGCCATGCTGGGGCCAGTTCAACGTCGCCGTTGTCTGTGTGACAGGCAGCAGCGGGGTCGCGACGGCCAGCACGAAGCCCAGCAGCCCGGCGATCGTGGCAACCCATCGCGCGATCTGCACGTCTCTCGCGGAGCCGTCGATGTCGGTAGCTCGCTCGCTGACTGCGTTCACGGCAGGGTCTGGTTTTCTGCCGTTCTCTTCGTTCACGGCAGGGTCTGGTTTTCTCCCGTTCTCTTCGTTCACGGCAGGGCCCTGATCGGTCCGCCGCGGCTCCAGCCGAACATTCGCGCGGACCCCTCCTCAATGACGGCAACAGGCGCCTGGCCGCGCGGCATCACCGGGGTGTAACTCTCGATCGAGCCCCAGTCGCGGTACCAGTCGCCCCGCAGGTAGGTCGGGATCGTCGAGGTCCGCAACAGTGCCTGGATGAACAGGAAGGGGCCGCCGTCCTCTGCCGCCTGCCACTGATTCGACGACGACACGACCTGCTTGAAATTGGGCAGGATGCGATACTCCGGAAGCTCGGCCACCCCGAGATGTTCGGTGAAAGGCCGCTGGCAGGGGAAATTAGCTGCGGTGGCGATGTCCATGAGCACCGGCGTTTGTGACCCGAGGAACTCCTGCGCGGTCTGCAGCACCGGCACGCGCGGTGGGGTGAACCCGAACCACTGATCCTCGGACAAGTTCGGGTCATCGGCGACAATGCGGGCGACGTTGGCCTCCGGCGGCGCCGACGCTAGCGGGAAACGCAGATTCCGCCAGGCCTTCTGCGGGAAGATGTCGATCGGCTGAACCTCGTTGAGCGCCTCATAGGAACCATCGGAATGGTGCACGCCCCATTGCAGCTTCAACGACTGGCCGTAGTTGAACGAGCCATCTTCCTCGTAGTACCAGATTGCGCCCACAGCGGCGACGGACACTAGCGGCCGGTCGGGTGTGCGGGGCGGCAACTGATACCACACTGAGGTGGCTTCGGCGGCTACGGTGTTCTCGTCGTAGCTGCCCATCACCGGGGTGCGGTCCGGATCCAAACCGAATGGCAGAAACACCCGTGATCCATTGACGCCCTCAGGGCCATAGCCCCCACCGGTGCCCGCGGCGTAGGGCACCCCGATATTTGGTTTGTCCACGGGCGCATCGGAGTTCACCAGACCAGGGTTGCCCGCCACGGGTTCGGCCGGTTCGAGCGTGTCGCTGACCCCGTTGGGGACGAAGCCCACCGGGTCCTCGCCGCCAAGCGGTCCGTATTCTCCGTAAGGCTGTCCCGGAACCGGTTGCAGCATACCGGCGTTGGTGTCCTCCTCGACCAGGACGGCATCGGCCATAGCGCAACTCTTGTCGGATAATCCAGCCCGCAGTGCCGACAGGTTGGCTGCCCCTGTCGTGTAGACGGGGTAGCGGCCTGCAGTGGCCTTGAGCATGGAGCCCAGTTCGAGAACCACCATGATGGTGGCCACGATGAGCAGCGGCGTGGATGCGAGCGCCCGATTCCGACCGGTATCGGCGACTTCGGTATGTCCTGCGTAGTCCATGCGGAAGTGCAGCCAGCCCGCGAGCAGGCCGCAGACGATCGCGAGCACAAGGAAGAGCGTGGTGACCGGTTGTCCGAAGATCACCGGCTGCTTGTCGAACCAGGGCACCCCGTAGTTGCCGACGTAGAACCAGCCGTTGATGCCTGCGTTCGCCCACGCCAGCACGAACAGCAGGGCCGTCACGTAGAGGGCGAGGTTGCGTCGCTTCTGCAGCCCGACGTGGGCGACCGCGAACGCCGTGACTCCGCCCAGCGCACCCGCCAATCCCGCGAAGACGCCGAACTGCGTCGCCCATTTTGTCGGGGTAAACGCCAGCAGCAGCAGACCGATAGCGGTCGTTCCGGTCAACCGCCAGACCGGCCCGTTCATCACACCTGCCACCTTGCCGCGGCGCAGGAGCACGACGAGCAGACCGAACAGGCACAACAACATGACCAGCACGGAGAACCGGCGCGTCAGCGAGGCTTCCACGCTGTCCTCGACCATCACGAAGTAGTAGCGCAGGAATTCCTGGTACCAGGGGATCGTCGGGCCCACGACGTACTTGATCCGGACCGACTCGGCCACGGTGGCCAGTGTCTGGTCGCGGAACACAACGACGAAGATCAGCGAGGCTGACGACAAGAAAGCCGCCAGTGGGGCCAGTTGAGCGGCGAGACCGTCGGTCGCCCGGCGATCGGAGATGACGCGCATGACCCCGCGCGCACCCACCAGCAATGGCGCCAACGCGACCATCCCATGTGGGGCCAGGGTCACGCAGAACACCATGACGACGATCGCCACAGCGGTGGGCCACAGGCGACGGCTTACCAGCGATGCCTCGACGAGCATCCACACTGCGACCACCCCGAAGGCGATCAGCGGCTCCGGGCGCAGACCATTGTTGAACGGCAACCAAGCAGCGAGGAACACCGCCCCAGCGGTCCACACCGCGACCCGATTACGTGCCAGGCGGGCACCGAGCCGCGGCAGCATGCACCGGCTCAGAATCAACCAGGTGCCGATGGCGGCGGCGGTGGCGGGCAGGCGCATCCAGATGCCGTCGGTGCTGATCGATGCCAGTTGGGCCAGGACGCTCTGATACCAGTCGAAGGGTGCTTCGGAAGCGCCGAAGAAACGGTAGTAGTTGGCGACGTACCCGGCTTCGCCCGACACTCGTGCGATGGTCAGGTTGTAGCCGTCGTCCGAGGATTGTGGACCGACCAGATGCCACACCAGCAGTACGCCGATCACGCCGGTGTCGGTAAGCCACCTCGACAGGCTGACCCGCGGGCCGCGACTTCGGCTCCGCCGTAATCGTCTCCCTGACGTGCGGTCCAGCAGCGCCAATGCGCCGATGGAGCCCACCACGCAGACAACACCAAGGATCATGACCGCGAGCTTGAGGGCGGACGGGCTGGTGATGAAGCGCGTGTCGATGTCTACCGTGGCCGACACGCCGCTGTCGGTCGGTACTTTGAGCTCGGTGAAGATGCCCGCAACCTGGGGCCGATTCTCCGGTGCCAGGGTCCCGGTGGCGCCGGGGATGCCGACGAAGTCGGCGCCGACTGCGCCGATATCGGCCCACAGGTGGATTGTGCTGCAGGCTCCGGACTCCACTGCCTCACGCGGGGCCACCGCGGCGACCGAATCGCGGAAGGCCACGATGACCTTGTCGGCATGGGCGCGTACGAACAGGCCGTTGGCGCCGGCGTCGATCCCCCCGGGCGGGATCGTGGAAAACACCAGTCCGCCGTCGGCAGGCAGGGAGGCCACGGTCGCGCAGGGGATGACGGCGTCGAGCGCGCGGGGAGCCCCCGATACCAGTGGCGCGGTGACGTTGCCGATGTTGCCGTCGCTCCCGACGCCCTGCGGCCAATGGATCGTCGCGGTTGTTTGATTGACCGGCAGCAGCGGGGTCAATGCGCACAAGAACATTCCGAGCACACCCGCGACGATGGCGACGAGGCGGATTGTCCGGTCAGGCACGAGGGTCGATGGTATTCGACGCTAGCTCAGACGCAGCGGTGCTGGGCTCCATAGACCGCTGCGCGTCGCCGAACCAAGATCTATCCGAGCCGTTTCTGCGCTTGGGTAGAAGGGCGTGAGCTGCTGCAGCGAACCCCAATCGCGTAGCCAGTCGTGCTTCAGATAAGTGGCGACAGTCGTGGAGCGCAGCAGCAGTTCGGTGATCCCCAAGGGGCCACCGCCGAGGTAGTCCATCACCGGAGAGTTGGCCTCGGCACCGAACCGGTCGGGCAGGATCCGCCACTGGGGCACCTCGATGACGCCGTTGCGGTGGCTGTACGGACGCTGGCAGGGGAAGGCCAGCCCGACCAGCCAGTCCAGGAATACCGGCGCACTCGAGCCGACGACGTCCTGGAGGGTGCGCAGAACAGGGATCCGGGGTGGCGTGAGCGCGATCCAGTGTTGCGGGCTGAGGTCATCATCGGTGGCGACCAGCCGGATGCGGGTGGCGTCGGCGGGGATCGCTGACAGCGGTACCCGCAGGTTGCGCCACGCCGGAGCGGAGCCGACGTCGCCGAGTTCGATGCTGCCGGCCGGCTCGTCGTCGGTGTTGTCGGCCCATTGCACGACGACCTCGCCCATGTCGAACCGTCCAGCAGCAGATACCACGAGCAGGGAATCAGACCGGTCGGTTTCGCTCCACCCCGCTGGCAGCCGGTACCAGGCCGACCGCAGGCTCGCAGGCTGCTGGGTTCCACTGCGCCAGCTGCCCAGCACCGGAGTTCGCGCGGGGTCCAGCCCATAGGGCAGCCGGGCGCGCGAACCGTTCACGCCCGCGGCGGCAGTGGTACCGCCTTCGGTGCCTGCCCCGCTCACGGTGGCGTCGGTGCTCGACGTGTCGGCGAAGTTGTCCGAGCCGGGCTGGTCCATGACCGGATCAGCGGACAAGTCGGAGGGAACTCCGTTGGGCCTAAACCCGTCCGATGTGGCGTTGGATCCATCTGGAGTGCCGGTGGGTCCCTGCGATGTGTCTGTGGCGCCGCCACCGAGCCCGTCGCCGATCGGAACACCAATGGGTGTGAGCAACCCGGCATTTGGATCCTGCTCCACCATGACGTCTTCGGCCATGCCGCATGTCTTACCGGCGAGCGCTTCCAGGTTGGACCGGCCGACGGTCCATGCCGGGTACTGGCCGGTCATCGCCAGCGTCAGCGACAGCACCTCGAAGGTCACCAGCGCCCACGTGGCGATGGCCAACGGTGCCTGGAGAATCGGTTGCCAGCGACGCTGGGCGCCATCGGGCGGGGCGCCGTCTCGGCCCGAGAAGTGGAACCAGGCTGCTACCAGCAGCGTGATCACCGACAGGCCGAGCACAATCGTGGTGAAGCCAAACTTCCACTCCGGGAAAGAATTCGACCACGGCACTCCAAAATTGGAGACATACCACCAGCCGTTCACGGTTGCGAGCGACAGTGCCGTGACAAACAGCACGGCCGCGGCGAACAACGTGCGGTTTCGTCGTGAGCGCATTGCCGCAGCCGCGATAGCCACCGCGGCGAGCGCACCGAGCGAGCCGGCCAGTCCCGCGAACACACCGAAGTGGTGGGTCCACTTGGTGGGGGTGAACATCATCGCCAGGAACGAGATGATGGTGATGCCGATAATGCGCCGACTGGGGCCCAACGCGGTACCGGGGATGTGGCCCTTGCGCAGCGACATTGCCACCGCGACGGCCAGCGCGAGTAGCAAAGTCAGCACCGCGAACCGTCGCGCCACCGAGCCATCCGGGCTAGTGGTGAACAGTCGCGAATAGCGGACGTGCTCGTCGAACCACGCCAGGCTCGGACCGACGGCCGACTTGAAGCTACTGGCCTGCATCTCGGCGGCCAAGGTCTGATCGCGGAAGATCAAGATGATGGTGACGGTGGCAGCGGCGGCAATCGGCGCCAGCAGCGCCGCGTAACCGAACCGCGAAGTGTGACGAGCCACAATGGTTTTCAGCGGGCCGATGGCGACCAGCAGTGCGCCTATCGCCGCGATTCCGGTAGGGCCAGAGAACAAGGTCAGAGCGCCGATGATGATCGCGACCGCCACCGGTAACAACCTGCTGGTCGCCACCCCCCGCTCAACTGAACACCAGGTGAGGAGGATTCCGAGCGCGATTATCGGTTCGGGACGCAGGCCGTTGTTCAACGGCAGCCAGAACGCGAGGAACAGACCAGCGGCCGTCCACGCCGCAGCCCGGCTGTGTTTGACCGCGGTGCCCAACCGGGGAAGCACTTCACGGCTGATCACCCACCAACACGCCAGCGCCATCAACAGGGTGGGCAGGCGTATCCATACGCTTGTCGTGCTGACGTGTGCCCACATCGCCAGCAGGTCGTAATACCAACCGAACGGCGATTCGGGCGTACCGAACCACCGGTAGTAGTTGGCCATGTATCCGGCGTTCTCGGATACCCGGGCCATCGTGAGGATGTAACCGTCGTCGGCGGTATTGGCGCCGACGAAATGCCACCAGACCAGCACTGCGGAGACGAGTCCGTCCAGCGGTGACATCGACCACCACCGCGGCGGCAGGAAACGCCGGTGCCGCATGCCGTCAGCCTTATCCAACACGTGCAGCGCACCAAGGGCGACTACGGTCATCGCCACGCCGACGATCATCGCCAGGAGCTTGAGCAAGGTCGGTGAGGTGCTGTAGCGCGAGTCGACGGTCGCTGAGAACTTCAGGCCCGGGGGAGCGGGGCCGGACAGATCGGTGAAGACCCCGACGATCTGGGGTCGGAAGTCGTAGCCGCTGCGCTTGCCTTTGAGCGGCTCATCCGCGTCGCCTTGACTGTCAGCGCGGGGTGGCGCGGTCAAGCCGACGAACTCGCCGGTCACCTTGTCGGCATGCGCGGTGAACGTCAGTTCTTTACATGCGGGGCTCAGGACTGCGTCCAGTGGCGCGCTAACCACCGGAGTGTTGCGCACGATGACGAGTAGGTCGTTGTTGACCCGTTCGATAAGCAGGCCCCGGTCGATGGCTTTGGGTGCCTGCTTGGGGACCGTGGATAGCAGCACAGTGCGTCCGGGCTTGTCGAGGCCGGCGGCCGTGCTGCAGGGCACGCTGATTTCTAGGTCGGTCGCCACGTAGCCGATCAGGGGCGCCTCGACGCTGCCCAGGACGCCGTTCTGCGGCCAGTTCAACTGTGCGGTGGTCTGCTTGACCGGGAGCAGCGGTGTGGCGATGGCCAGCGCCGCCCCCAGCAACCCGGCCACTATTGCGATGAGCCGCGCGGTGCGGTGGTTGCTGCCGCTGGGTTGATTGGTCGACTCCGCCGACGGGCCCGCCTTTGGCACCACGGCCTAGATGGTAATTGGCTTGCGAATGGCCAGCACGAACGGCCCGATGGTTGACACGTCAAAACGTGGATCGTCGAACAACGCGCTGTCCAACTCGACCTGGTACCGACGCACGTTGGGCTGGTTCGGGTAGACGTCGGAAGCCAGCCTCAGCGTGTAGGTGTCACCCACACCCTCCGAGCCGTTGCGGCGCATCAGGAACACCGTCGGCGGCTCCCAGGGCATGGCGTCCAGAGCGGCGATGAACTCGTCGGCGTCGGACAGCTTCGCCCAACCCTCGATGGCTTTGGCGCGTTGCTCGAACTGCGCGAGCGGATTGGCGTAGTGCGAGGTGAGCCCCTGAAAACCGTAGTAGGGGTAGAACGACAGGAAGCTGTAGTCGGCGGTCATGACGACCGTTTCGTTGCGGGGGCGGGCCGTGACTTTTTCGATCCGGGCGTCGATCTCGCGGTAGTACCGAGCGGCCCCGGGGGGGCGACGATCGGCGCGCTGACCGGCGCCGTCGGTATCGGTGTAGGCGACGACGATGTCGGGGCGCAGCACGTCGGGAATGTCTTGGCTGAATGTCACGGCACCTAGGGCGCCTACTGCGGCGGCGACGGCCACCACCTTGCTCGCGTTCGGTGCCCGCACTCGGGCGGCAACCGCTCGGGTGGCCTCGATGAAACCGAAGGCGCCGGCCGCTGATAGCAGGATGGTCAGGGTTGGTTGCAGTCGGAACGAAAGCAACGTGGTCCCCGCCAGTGTTGTGAGCATCGACAGTAGTGACCAGGCGTAGACCGTGAGCACCCCGACGGCCAGGGCCCCGGCACGAATGGAGGTGCGCGCGTAAAGCACAATCCACACGGTGCCGAGCATGCACAGCGCTCCGAGTAGGCTGGGCTGCAGCATCGGGAACGATAATTGCGCGCCGTCGGCAGGCAGATAGTGCTGGGCGGTCCCGGTGTCGGCGGGTTTCCCGCGCGCCGCGGCGAGCAGGTAGGGCCCCAGGCCGATCATCCACAGCAGCCCGGAGATGACGGCGATGACGAGCAGCCGTAGCAGCGGGTCAAGCGTTCGGCGGGTGACGGCGATAAACCCCGCCATCACTGTGAATGTGAACGCGGCGTAGGCCAGCAGCAGACTGTAGAACAGCGCGGCGAAGCCGAGGAACAGGCCGGTGCCGACGATCGCGGCCCAACCGCCGCCGTGCCCCTTTCCCGGGTCGTCCTCTGCCTTCCGGGCGTGGGCCCAACGCTCCTGCCCTCCGGAACGCTGACCGCCGCGTAGGCCCGACCAGGCGAGCACGAACACCGGCGGCAGCAGTACCGCGATGATGGCTGCATAGGGTTCGGCGGGAGAGTAAGCCAGTGCGGCTGCCGTAGTGGCCGTAGACACCACGAGCGCATACTCAAAACGAATCATGTTGGCCCACAACACAAAGGCCAGCACCACCGCGATGGTGATCGAGATTATCGACCACGGCTTGAACATCTCCCACGCCGGCGTGCCGGTGAAGTGGGCGAGGCGCCCACCGATCCAGAACCATCCCGGGGGGTAGAACGGCGGCAGCCCAATGTAGGTCATATCGTGCAGCGCGGCGGAATCGGCGAACCGGGTCATGTACTCGGTGCGGAACTGCTGGTCGACCGAGACGCCAAACAGATACAGCTTGGTGGCGCCCAACGGCATCGCGAGCGTGACCACGGAGAATCCGGCGAGCAGGGTCACCGCGCCGATGCGGGCGAGACCGTGCCGGTGATGCCGCCACACCAGTCCGCAGGCGAACAGCCCCGCCAGGCAAGCCACTTGGCCGACCGTGGTCAGCGCGTGCAGCTGATTCGACGAGTTGTAGGCGGGCCACTCGACTCGCGCGATCGCGGTGAGCCCGACCACGGCGATGAGCACGGCGACCGCGGTTGCGGAGAGCATCTGGCCGACAACTCTCAATGCGGCCTGCGGTGTCGGCACCTTCGTTTCCCGGGCCGCTCCGTCCTCCGCAAGCGGGCGGTGCCCCCACTTGTCCACAGGCATCAAATGGGAAGTTTGCGGAAGATGGGGCGCGGGACGTGGCGCAGCGCCATCATCACGTAGCGGAACGCACCAGGCGCCCACACCAGGTCCTTGCCTTTGGCGCTCGCCGTGACCGCGAGTTCGGCGACATACTCCTTGTCGACGGTCAACGGCGCTTCCTTGACGTGGGCGCTCATCCGGGTGCGTACCTGGCCAGGCCTGATCACCAACACGCGAACCCCGAACTCTCGCAGGGCTTCTCCGAGCCCGAGGTAGAAACCGTCGAGACCCGCCTTGGTGGATCCGTAGACAAAGTTCGACCGTCTGACTCGCTCACCCGCCGCGGAGTTCATCGCGATGATCCGGCCGGAACCCTGATCGCGCATCTTCTCGGCGAGCAGCACTCCGACCGAAATCGCCGCGGTGTAATTGATTTCGGCGATCTGCACGGCTTTACGCTGGTTCTGCCAGAGTTCTTCGGCATCGCCGAGTAGTCCGAACGCCACGATCGCGACGTCTATGTCCCGGTGGTTGTCCCCGCCCCAGGCCGCGTCGATGACCTCGGGATGGCTCGCGGTGTTGAGTGCGTCGAAGTCGATCACCTCGACCGACTTGGCGCCGGCACGCTCCATCTGGGCTTTGGCGTCGTTTCGCAACGGGTCACCGGGCATGCAGGCCAGCACGATACGGGCATGGGTGTCCCGCAGGTAGCGCTCACAGATCGCCAGGCCTATTTCGGATGTGCCGCCGAGAAGCAGGATTGCTTGGGGGTTCCCCGTCGCGTCAAAGACCATGTGAATACCCCATCTAGAACAGCTCCAGTCGTCGGGTCATGTCGGAGGCGAACACCCCGTCGGGGTCTACCTTGCGCCGCACTGCCATCCACTCCTCGATTCGCGGATACATGGCGTGGAAGGTCTCCGCGGTGGTTCGCGAGTCCTTCGCGGTATACAACCTGCCACCGAACTCCAGCACCTGGCTGTCGAGTCGGTTGAGGAGCTCGTTGAGGCCTGGCTCTATCTGAAAGTCGACGCAGACGTTCCAGCCCGGTATCGGAAAACTCAATGGGGCTTGGTTTCCGGGGCCAAACAGCTTGAACACGTTGAGGAACGAGGAATGACCTGACCGCTGAATGTCGTACATGATGCGTTTGAACTCGTCGACGGCCTCGGTGGGCACTACGAATTGGTACTGGCTGAACCCCGCTGAGCCATAGGCGCGGTTCCACTCACCGACCATGTCCAGCGGGTGGTAGAACTGCGTCAGGTTCTGTGCCTTGCCACGGTAGGTCTTGCCCATCCGGTACCACAATGCAGTCATCGCACCGAAGATCGGCTTGTTCCCCAACCCGCTGGGAAAAATGTCGGGTGCGGTGAAGTATTGGGGGGCATCGAACTTCAGTGGTTCGCGTTGTAGCTTCTTCGGTAGCTGATCGACGGTGGCAAGCGAGCCGCGGGAGATCACCGCTCGGCCGAGCTTCGGTGGGGCGCTCATCGCGTCGAACCACGCGCTGGAGTAGGTGTAGTTGTCCTCGGTGCCGTCGCTGTGGAAGGCGATGGTCTCGTCGAGCCCGACAGTGACATCGCCGTCGGCGATGAAGTAAGCGCTTTCGGTTGGTGTCATCTCGATGGTGGCGCGCAAGATGATGCCGGTCAGCCCGTTACCGCCGACGGTCGCCCAGAAAAGTTCGGCCTCGGGGCCAGTCGGCGTCAGCTGGCGGACCTTTCCGTCAGCTGTGAGGAGGTCCAATGACCGCACGTGGTTTCCGAAGCTACCCGCACTATGGTGATTCTTCCCGTGGATGTCGCAGGCTATCGCGCCGCCGATGGTGACTTGACGGGTGCCGGGCAGGACGGGAACCCACAGGCCCAGCGGCAGTGCGGCACGCATCAGCTGGTCGAGGTTGACCCCGGCGTCCACATCTACGAGCGCGTCGTCCGTGTTGATCGAATGGATGCGGTTCACCGCGCTCATATCGATGACGAGGCCGCCGCCGTTTTGGGCGTTGTCGCCGTAGGAGCGCCCAAGTCCCCGGGCGACCACGCCGCGCCCATGGCCCTCGCTGACCTGTTCGACCGCTTTGACGATCACCTCAGGGTCCGGGGTCGACAGCACCTGGGCCACCGACGGGGCGGTGCGGCCCCACCCGGTCAGCCGCTTCGTGGTTGTCGGAAATTCGGCGCTCAACATCGTCACAGAGGGTACCGCTTGTTGCGCGGTGCTCAGCGCAGCCGGATCGCTGCCCGGTCGCTACGTCCCCGGTGGGCGTGGGGTGTCCACATCTGCTAACCGGAAGATGACCAAGCGCTGGACGACGAAGTTGATCACCGTGGCGGTGCCCTGGGCGATGACGAATGCCACCGGCACCCGCCAGGGCTTGTCCTCGAACTGCACGTAGAGCAGGTAGTTGATGCCGACCTGTACCGAGTAGGTCACGGCATAGAGAAAGACAACCGCGACGAACCGCGCCCTGCTCGGCGGAGCTTGGAACGTCCACCGTCGGTTGATCAGGTAGGCGGTGGTGGTGCCCGCGATAAAACTCAGGGTCTTGGCGACGTTGACGTGCAGCCCTGCGGCCAGGAGAGCGACGTAGAGGGTGAAGTCCACGATCGCCGACAATCCGCCGGTCACGATGAACCGCCAGATCTGCGTATTGAGACTCAGCGCGGGTGACATTGGGGGCTCGGCCACCCGGGCAGCTTACGGGTTAGGGGTGATGGCCCGGCCACAGAAGAGGGACGGACAGCGGTGTTGACGTACATATAGACTCGGTTTCTGGCGGCTCCGAAGTGCTTGGCCAAGGTGAGGGAAACCCATGAACGCAGACAAACCTGCAAACCGGTTGCGGCTCGCAGCGTGTGCGCTCACCCTCGTGGTGATCGCGACCGGGGGCTGCACTCGCACCGTAGACACGGAACCGGAGGCGGCCCCGGTGACTACGGAGACCTCAATCGCGCCGTCGACGACGGAGGGACCTACAGTGACGGGCGGCAACGGTGGTCAGGGCGGTCAAGGCGGAGCCGGTGGCCGGGGCGGAGCCGGTGGCAAGGGTGGCGCCGGTGGCCAGGGCGGAGCCGGTGGGCAGGGCGGTCAAGGCGGCAAGGGCGGTCAAGGCGGCAAGGGTGGTCTCGGTGGCACCGACGGAGCTGACGGGGCCGACGGGGCCGACGGGGCCGATGGGGCACCTGGAGCGCCTGGCTGAGGT
>JBMYXJ010000009.1:0-18903 GCA_049608285.1 Mycobacterium sp.
CGGCATCGATGAACGCGGCGATACCGCCGGCGGCCTGCGCATTGGCGACGGCGTGCAGTGCGACGGTGGTCTTACCCGAGGACTCCGGGCCGTAGATCTCGATCACTCGACCGCGCGGCAGACCACCGATGCCCAGCGCGACATCGAGGGCAATCGAGCCCGTCGGAATGACCGATACCGGCTGGCGCACCTCGTCGCCGAGTCGCATCACCGAGCCCTTGCCGTGACTCTTCTCGATCTGTGAGAGGGCCAACTCCAGAGCCTTCTCGCGGTCAGGCACTTTCGCCATGGTGGTACCTCTTCCGGTAGTCGTTGTTTGACCGGGTCTCGGTCAGTTGGCCGTGACGTTAGGTCAGGGCACCGACAAGAACATTGGGCCGAACGCCCCCCAGAGTAGACGAACAGGTGTTCGATTCAAGGAGACACGCCGCCTAGCCGGTTTGCTCGCGTCGACTCGTTTCGAGGTTTATCACGAGTCATCCAAGCCGAGAGCTTCGCGACGCGAAGGGATTCTCACCACTGGTCGCGTGGGACGTCGAAGTCCCAACACAGCGCTCGCCACACCTCACGCGGATCGACGCCGTCCTCGACGGCCTGGGCCGCAGTGCGTCCACCCATACTTGCCAGGACGTGGTCAAGGAGCATCGACGAAGCCCGCGCCGCACCGAACTGGCGTTCAACGAGCGCAGTGAATTCCGTGAGCCGCACCGCCCCAAACTACGCCGACCTACCTACCGCTTCATGGCACACCCGTACCGGATCTGCCACCTGCTCGATGCTGGCCCCGGCCCGGCCCGCGGCTTCCCGGTAACTCGGCGAGCCAAGCACTTCCCGTGTCGTCGCAGCCAAAGCTGAAGCGGTCAACGGCCGAATGAGCTGCGCACTCCCCTGGCGCACAACGCGATTGGCAATCTCCCACTGGTCGCCGCCACCGGGAACGACCACCATGGGCACGCCGGCCAGCAGCGACTTCGCGACGGTTCCGTGGCCACCACCGCAGATCAGCAGATCGGCCACCGACAGCAGTTCATCTTGGCGTCCTAGCCCAACAACCGCCCATGGCGGAATCTCGCAGGCGGGACCATCGAGCCGCGAGACTGCCACCCGTGAACCTGCCGGCAACACATCGCCGGGCACCAGCGTCTCCAACGCCAGTTCAGTGAGCCCGCTGGCCCCGGTGGTGGCAGTCGACGGGGCCACCACCACGACAGGGCCATCACCCGGAGGTAACCGCAACACCGAGGTCGTCGGCTCGAAATGCAGCGGACCCACGACGACAGCCTCGACCGGCCAGTCCGGCCGCGGTACCTCCAGGGCCGGTAGCGTGGCTATCAAGCGCCGCAGCGGTCCCGATTCATCGGCCGGCAGACCTATGTCGACGCGCGCCGCAGACCGCTGGCGAAGGCCGACCCGCCAAGAACGCGCGCTCAGGCTCCGCATCACCGAGTCGCGCAGCCAGCCGCCCACACCGGTGCCCGGAGCCAGCCCGCTGCCCACCGGTGGCAGACCCTTCGACGGCCGGTAGAGCGGATGGGCGTTCAGCTCGATCCAGGGCAAACCGAGCAGTTCGGCCGCCAGACTGCCACATACGGTGATCGAGTCCGAGATCACCACATCTGGAGCGAGATCACCGATCCGCTGCGCGTTCAGCACCGCCATGCGCGCTGCTCGCCGATGGATCTTGGCACCGTCGTCGCCGTCATCGTCGACCGCCGTCGGATCCAGCCCGTCTAGTTCGACGGCGTAGATACCCTGCTCGCGGGCCACATCGAGCCATTTCCTGCCAGTCAGCAAGGTCGGGGCGTCGCCAGCGGCCAGGAATCGCAGGCACAGCGCGATCGCAGGAAAAGCATGTCCAGGATCGGGTCCTGCGACCACCGCCACACGCATGCGGGGTACCCTGCCACAGCCTCCGCAGTTAGGCTCAGGCGATGACTGACGAGGCGTCGGATTCCCTGATCCCCCCCACTCCCACCACTCCCACCACGACGGCAACCAACGCGCTCACCGTGCAGGCGTTCCTGTTCGCCTTGGCCGACGAGGACTTCGACACCGTAGAGTCGTTGGCGGGTCCAGAGTTGATCTGGCAGAACGTCGGTCTGCCATCCATGCGCGGTCGCGACCGGATCATGAAGGTGTTGCGCCGCGCTAAGGGCAGGATGGGTTTCGCGGTGAAGTTCCACAACATCGCCCAGGACGGCGACACCGTGCTGACCGAACGCACCGACGCAATAACTCTCGGGCCGCTGCGGCTGCAGTTCTGGGTGTGCGGCACGTTTCAGGTGCTCGACGGCCAGGTCACGGTGTGGCGCGACTACTTCGACTTCTTCGATTTCATGGTCAAAGCTCCGCTGCGGGCAGTCGCCGCGGCGGTGTTTCCGCGGCTGCGCCCGACATTCTGAACATTCCTGGCCGACGCTGCCGCGCTAGGCCCCTCTAAGCCGGCCCAGTTCGTCGAAGGCTTGCGCCCAGCCTGTCAACCGATCCGTTGCCATCACAAGCTCATCGCGGTAGCGGCGCTGCGCCAACGGGGAGCTCGACATCGACCCCGAGTTCGCGGCTGACACCAATTGGGCTGCAGCGGAGACCATTTCGTTGTACTGATGGGCTCCTTGGTCGAGCTGCTTCCGGAAGGCGGCGATCGTCGGAGTGAGGTGGGCGCGCAACTGGGGCGCGGCGCTGACGGCCCGCTCCATCGACACCACCTCAGTGGCGGTAGCGGCCATGGTCGCAACTGTGTGTTCGGCCGCTGACCTGAGCTCACGCAGTTCTTCGGCGGGCAGCATCCGACCCCTTTCCATGACACCCAGCATGGAGGTGAGCCCACGTTCAGAGCCAGTCATCGCAGCCATAGGCTGGCGGGCCGCCGAGCTCCGCGGTGGCAGCCGCCGCGCCAACCGGGTGCGCTGGGGAGGCAGGGGTTCACGACTCAGCCAGCGGAAACGCAAGAACGCCAGAGTGGCAAGGAATGCGGCACCGACCGCAATCGGCGACGGAATGAACAGCGCCCAGACCGGTGTGCTCCAGGAAGCCAACAGAGCGGTGACACCCACCCAGAACAGGGCCGAGACGGTCAAGAACACGCCAAGCCGAAAGGCCCATCGCCGCTTGCGCAACAACTTCGCCCGGGGATCGGCGGCAGCGTTGAGCCTATCGGCCAGCATGTCTGACCACTCCGCGGCGGTGTCTATCCCGCGTTCCCTCCAGGAGCGCAAGGCCTCCGGTCTGCTGGTAGGTGTGCTCATAAGGGCTCCAAGAGGACCGCGATCGCGTTCGAATCGCTACTGCGACAGCGGGTTTTCCGGTGTCGGACTCGGATTGGCTGCCGGCGATGGGGCGGGAGTCGCTGTATTTGTGCTGCCCGCGGGCAATTGCTCCCCGCGCATCGACGCGCGGATCTGCTCGAGCCGCGAATGGCCTGCCATCTGGACGGTGGCCTGCTGCACCTCGAGCATCCGGCCGTGCACCGAGTTCTGCGCCAGCTCAGCCGAGCCGATCGCGTTGGCGTAGCGCCGTTCGATCTTGTCGCGGACCTCGTCGAGACTCGGCGTGTTCCTCGGTGCCGCCAACTCACTCATCGACTGCAGCGACGCGCTGACCTGCTCCTGCATCTTGGCTTGCTCAAGCTGACTGAGCAGCTTTGTGCGCTCGGCGATCTTCTGCTGAAGCATCATTGCGTTCTGCTCGACAGCTTTCTTGGCTTGCCCAGCTGCCTGCAACGCCTGATCATGCAGACCCTTGAGGTCCTCGACACTCTGTTCGGAGGTCACCAGCTGTGCGGCGAAGGCCTCGGCAGCGTTGGTGTACTCGGTGGCCTTGGCGGCATCGCCGGCGGCGGTCGCCTGGTCAGCCAGCGAGAGCGCCTGGCGAACGTTGACCTGCAGCTTCTCGATATCGGCGAGCTGGCGGTTAAGCCGCATCTCCAGCTGGCGCTGATTGCCGATCACCTGGGCGGCCTGCTGGGTCAACCCCTGGTGCTGACGCTGGGCCTCTTCGATTGCCTGCTGGATCTGCACCTTGGGATCGGCGTACTCGTCAACTTTCGAGCTGAACAGCGCCATCAGGTAGCGCCACCCCTTAGTGAACGGATTGGCCATCGGTTCGCTCCGCCTTCATCTCTAGATATGTCGAGTCTCTATAAGTGCCGAACTGTGTGATTGTGCATGGAAGTGTCCGCCACCCAACTTATCTGTTCTGCACAGATCGCACACCCCTGCGTCGGTTGGGCCCCCGACCGGTCAATCCGTGGGGATCAGACCAACGGGTCAGGCAATTGCCATCGACGCGACATGCGGGATGACCACCTTCGTGGATACGTCGATGCCAGCAGTCCCAGCCGGTACCGAGACCGGCGTCATCGCTGCCCGGGCTTCTTCCAGGGCCAATCCGTCACCGGCCTCGGAGAGCACGCGCGACAGTGGCAGGTCCAGCGCGCCACAGATGGCACTGAGGAGCTCGCTGGAGGCTTCTTTGCGACCGCGCTCGACCTCGGATAGGTATCCGAGGCTGACACGCGCGGAATCCGACACCTCACGCAGGGTGCGTCCCTGCTCGACACGCGAGCGACGCAGCACGTCGCCGACCACCTCGCGCAGCAATGCCGTCATCGCGCTTCCTCCTTCGCTTGGCTATCTAGCCCAACGCTCGGTGCGGCCAGGATGGTTCCCGAAGCAGGCTGGGCAATCCCCGACAGGGCCTGCAGCTGCTCAATATTGCGCCGTGAGCAGGGGCAACCTGCTGATCACCGGGCGAGCGTCGTCATTGATCAGCGGGGCGTGCGCGCGAATCTCTGATGGCGGACACGAAGTAATCAATACCGGTGATCACCGTCAACACCACAGCTGCCAGCATGATCACCCACGCAGCGGTCAGCCAGCCGCCTGACAGAGGCAGCACGAACAGACCAATTGCAACCGCCTGGACCAGGGTCTTCAGCTTGCCGCCCCGGCTCGCTGGGATGATGCCGCGGCGCCGGACGGCCAGTCGCAGCGCTGTCACAACGACCTCGCGGACAAGGATCACCACGGTGACCCACCACGGCAGGTCGCCAAGCAGCGAAAGCCCGATAAGGGCGGCGCCGATCAGAGCCTTGTCGGCGATTGGGTCGGCCAAAGTGCCGAACTCGGTGACCATCCCATGCCTTCTGGCGAGGGCCCCGTCGAATCGATCAGTGATGACCGCAACCGCGAAAACGATGAATGCGATTACTCGCCAATACGTTTCATGGCCATCCCCGTGGAACAGCACCAGCAGGAACACCGGTACCAGCGCCAGACGCACTCCCGTGAGCACATTTGCGAGATTGACCACCCGCGCACGAGGAACCACAGGATCGTTAGGTGGTCGGCCCGGCACCGACACAGAATACTGGTTGCACCAACCGATACTCTTCGGTGTGTGAGCGAAGGTCCGGATGAGTCCGTCGATCAGCCCGTTCTGCGGCGCGCTCGGACTTCCGACGTGCCTGCCATCAAGGCCCTTGTAGACCTCTACGCGGGCAAAATACTTCTCGAGAAGAATCTGGTGACGCTGTATGAGTCCGTGCAGGACTTCTGGATCGCCGAAATACACGGCGAAACGGTCGGGTGTGGCGCCCTGCACGTGCTCTGGTCCGACCTCGGCGAGGTGCGCACCGTGGCGGTGCACCCCAAAGTGAAGGGCCGGGGAGTCGGCCACGCAATCGTCGACCGCCTGCTCGGCGTCGCAGATGAACTGCACCTTCAGCGCATTTTCGTACTGACTTTCGAAGTCGATTTCTTCGCTCTCCACGGCTTCAAGGAAATCGAGGGGACCCCGGTGACGGCCGAGGTCTACGAGGAAATGCGACGCTCCTATGACACCGGCGTGGCGGAGTTCCTCGACCTCTCCTACGTCAAGCCGAACATCCTGGGCAACACCCGGATGCTGTTGACGTTCTGAAACGCCAACGTGGCGCCAGAAGCGTCGCCGACTGGGTTAGAAGTCAGGCTCGTCGTCACCGTCGTCACCGTCGGCGCCGGAGGCATCTGACCCGCCACGGATCAATGCGAGCGTGCCTGCAAGTTCGTCGGGTTTGACCATCACCTCACGCGCTTTGGAACCCTCCGACGGACCCACGATGTTGCGCGTCTCCATCAGGTCCATCAACCGGCCCGCCTTCGCGAAGCCGACCCGCAGCTTGCGCTGCAACATCGATGTGGACCCGAACTGACTGGATACGACAAGTTCAACCGCCTGCAGGAACACGTCCATGTCATCCCCGATATCGGGGTCGACGTCATTGCGCTCGCCGGTTGGCTTGGCCTTGGTGACGCCCTCGGTGTAGTCAGGTTCGGCCTGCTCCTTCGTGGCGGAGACGACGGCGTGAATCTCGTCGTCGGTGATGAACGCACCCTGCAGGCGGGTCGGCTTGTTAGCACCCATCGGCAGGAACAGTCCGTCTCCCATACCGATCAACTTCTCTGCACCCTGCTGGTCGAGGATTACCCGGCTATCGGTCAGCGACGACGTCGCAAACGCCAATCGGGACGGCACGTTGGTCTTGATGAGACCGGTAACGACATCTACCGAGGGCCGCTGGGTCGCCAGCACCAAGTGGATACCGGCCGCGCGCGCCTTCTGAGTGATGCGCACGATAGCGTCTTCGACGTCGCGCGGCGCGGTCATCATCAGGTCGGCCAGCTCGTCGACAATGGCCAGGATGTAGGGATAGGGCTTGTACTCCCGGTTGCTTCCCAACGGCGCAGTGATCTCGCCGGAACGCACCTTTTCGTTGAACACGTCTATGTGGCGCACTCGGGAGGCCTGCATATCTTGGTAACGCTGCTCCATTTCCTCCACCAACCAGGCCAGGGCCGCGGCGGCCTTCTTCGGCTGGGTGATGATGGGCGTGATCAAGTGCGGGATACCTTCGTAGGGAGTCAGTTCCACCATCTTTGGGTCGATCAGGATCATCCTGACCTCTTCTGGCGTGGCGCGTGCCAACAGCGAAACCAGCATCGAGTTGACGAAGCTGGACTTGCCCGACCCGGTGGATCCGGCGACTAGCAGGTGGGGCATCTTCGAAAGATTCGCCGAAACATACTCGCCCTCAATGTCTTTACCGAGGCCGATCACCAGAGGATGGTGATCGCCACGGGTGCCAGGATCTGTGAGAACGTCAGCCAGCCGCACCGTCTCGCGGTCGCTGTTGGGCACCTCGATGCCCACCGCCGACTTTCCGGGGATCGGCGCGAGCATGCGCACGCTCTCGGTCGCGACCGCGTAGGCGATATTGCGCTGCAATGCAGTGATTTTCTCGACCTTCACCCCGGGTCCAAGTTCCACCTCATATCGCGTGACCGTGGGACCTCGTGTGCACCCGGTGACTGCCGCGTCAACCTTGAATTGCTGCAGTACTGAGGTGATGGAGTCTTCCAACTGGGCGTTGGCCGCGCTACGACGCTTGGGCGGATCTCCGGCAACCAGCAAGCTCAGCGAAGGCAGCGAATATGGCCCGTCGACCACACGGTCCAGTTGCGCTGATTTTCGTGCCGACTTCTTTTTTCGTGTGCGCGCGGACGGCTCGGGGACGGTCGGCGCGTCGCCTTCGATCGGGTAGTTCTCCATCGGCGTGCCGGCTGCTGAAGCCGCGTGTTGCGGCAGTTCTAGAGGTGAGGGCAAAGGCGCTGCCCCCTCCTCCGGGTAGCCCTCCTCGTCGTCGTAGTAGCCGGCGAGGTAGCCGTCCTCGGCGTCGCCGTACTCATCGTCGTCGTATTCATCGTCGTACTCGGAGTAGTACTCGCCGCGCCACCGCGTGCTGAACATCGCCCGTACCGTCGAAGGCACCTCACGGATCGTCGTACCGGTTACAAGCAGCAGCCCGAACAGCACACCCAGGAACAACAACGGCGCGGCGATCCACGCTGTCAACCCATCCGAGAGCGGACCGCCGATCGCGAATCCGACGAAGCCGGCCGCCTGCTGACGGGCAATCGGTTCCAGCGGCGAACCCGAGGACAAGTGCCACAGCCCGAGAGCGGGCAGCACGATCATCGAGGTCCCGAGGATCAACCGTGGTCGCGATTCCGGATCGGGCTCAGAGCGCATCAGCCCAACACCCAGCACAGCCAGCGCGATCGGAACCAACGCCACCGAAGCGCCGATCAGCACCCGCAGAAACGTATCGATCCACCCACCGACGGGTCGCGCGGCGTCGAACCACGAACTCGCGGCAACGACGACGGCGAGGCCCAGCAGAGCCAGGGCAACACCATCGCGACGGAAACCGGGTTCCAGTTCGCGTGCCCGGCCGACTGAGCGGGCCGTGCTGCCGGCACCCTTGGCCAGCATCAGCCAGCCGGTGCGCAGCCCCCGCCCGACCGCGGCGCCAGCCAGCGCGACCGCTGATGTCCTCCGTTGGGCAGGCTTACGCCGAGGGCCAGCCGGCTTACGCGAAGGGCCGGCCGGCTTACGCCGAGGACCAGCGGGCTTGGACGCACGCGACCCGCCTCGCGAATTCGTTTTTGACCTGGTTGGACGGGCGGCAGATCGGGCCGCGGTCTTACTCGCCATGCCGTTCAGACTAATCCCAAATACCTCAGACACCTCAATAACCCCAGCTACCACATGGGTTACAGAATGATGTCGATCCACCGAGCTCTCCAGCGGGCCCGTTCCGGCCGCCTGGCCGGCCCACAGCGAGCCGGCATGCGGGGATCGTCGTGTGGTAGCTCCTCGGATCGTGGTGTGATCTCCACCCGCTCAGCGCCGTACTAAGGTGGACACCTGTCCAACTCAGTGCCGAGATCAAGGAGCTGCCCGAAATGCCGATAGTCGTCATCGCCACCATGACTGCCAAGCCCGAATCGGTGGAGGCGGTCCGCAACGCGTGCACGCAGGCGATCGAGGCAGTACACAGCGAACCCGGGTGTGACTTGTACTCGCTGCACGAGGCCGACGGCACCTTTGTGTTCATTGAGCAATGGGCCGACGCCGACGCGCTACAAGCACACAGCACCGCACCGTCGGTCATGACCCTTTTTGGCGGCATCGGCGAACACCTGGACGGCGCACCCGACATCAAGGTGCTGCAACCGATAGTGGCCGGAGACCCGACCAAGGGTCAGTTGCGGCCCTAGATCGCACAATCATGGGTCAGCTCAACGGCAAGGTCGCATTCATCACAGGCGCTGCAAGGGGCCAGGGCCGAGCGCATGCAGTCAAGCTGGCATCCGAGGGCGCCGACATCATCGCTCTGGATTTATGCGATCAGATCGACTCAGTGCCCTACCCGCTGGCCACCCCGGATGACTTGGCCGCCACCGTCAAGCTGGTCCAGGACAGCGGCGCGCGCATTGTGGCCTACCAAGCCGATGTCCGGGACCGCGATGCCGTGAAAGCCGCGCTGCGGGCGGGAACCGAAGAACTCGGTGATCGCCTCGACATCGTGGTCGCCAACGCTGGTATCGCGCCGATGGCGGCTGCTGAGGGCTGGCAGGATGTCATCGACGTCAACCTAACGGGCGTGTACAACACCGTGGACGTGGCGATGAAGCCAATGATCAAGTTCGGCAACGGCGGCTCGATCGTGCTGATCAGCTCGGTCGCGGGCCTGCTGGGGTTGGGTGCCCCACTTGCCGGCTCCGTTGGCTACGCGGCCGCCAAGCACGGCATGGTGGGAATAATGCGGGTGTACGCGAATTTTCTTGCTCAGTACAGTATTCGGGTCAACTCGGTACACCCGGCAGGCGTAAGCACCCCGATGATCGACAACGAGTTCACGCGGTCCTGGCTGGACGGATTGGCGCAGCAGCAACAAGGTGGCCCCGACATGAGCAACGCCCTGCCGGTTCAGGCGCTGGAACCCGAGGACATCGCCAACGCGGTGTTCTGGCTGGTATCGGACGCTGCACGCTATGTCACCGGTATAACGCTGCCTGTCGACGCGGGATTCGTCAACAAACGATGACAACTCAAAATCCTTCAGCTCAGACAGCTTTCGGGCCCATCGTATTGTCGGCGATCGAGCACCACGAGCCGCCGGACCGTCGCCTGGTGGATGACGATCTGGCTGCCTCGTTTCTCCCCACGGGACGGCGACTCCTGGTCGGGCTGACCCGGGCGGGGGTGCTGCGCCGGATTCTACTGGCGGGCATGGACCGGTCCGGACCTGGAGTTTGGGCCAGCCTCCTCTGTCGCAAGCGCTACATCGACGAACGCCTGTCCGACCCGATCAACGAGTTCGACACCGTGGTGTTGCTGGGCGCCGGAGGGGACACCCGTGCCTACCGAATCGCCCGGCACAGTGAACTACCTGTTTTCGAAGTCGATCAGCCGATCAATATCGACCGCAAAGCCGCTGTGGTGCAACGAGTTCTCGGCGCAGTACCTTCCTCGGTGCACCTGGTGCCTGTCGACTTCGAGACCGACGATCTCATGTCGGCTCTGGAGGCGCACGGCTACCGCGCCAGTTCGCGTACCTTCTTCATCTGGGAGGGCGTTACCCAATACCTCACCCCAGAGGCGGTGCGCGCGACGCTGAGGCAACTCAGCGGCGCCGCGGCCGGCAGCCGGCTCATCTTCACCTACGTCCGCCAAGACTTCATCGACGGGACACAGCTCTACGGCGCCGATTCGCTGTACCGCCGGTTTCGACAGCGCACTCAGGTGTGGAAGTCCGGGCTGGTGCCCGAGGAAGTCGGCGAGCTGCTGGCTGAATACGACTGGAGGCTGGTCGAACAGGTTGGACCGAGTTACTTTCGCGACACCTACATCCGCCCGACCGGACGCGAGCTGTCCGCCTCCCCCATCGAGTGGACGGCACTGGCCGAGCGGTAACGCGACCTGAGGCCCTGCGGGGACCCGAGATCTCGATGACCGTCGGGGAACTAGATCTCGATGACCGTCGGCACGATCATCGGCTGCCGACGATATGTCTCTCCCACCCATTTACCGACCGCGCGGCGCACGACCTGAGCGATGCGGGACGGGTCGGTGATGTTTTGGGAAGCAAGGTTGCCCAGTTCAGCCTCGACCTTACGTACCGCGGGTTCCAGCGCCTTGGCGTCCTCCGAGAAGCCACGCGAATGCAGATGCGGAGGAGTGGCAGGCTTACCGGTGTTGCGGTGCACGACGACCGTTACCGCGATGAAGCCCGAGGACAGGATCAGTCTTTCCCCCAATGTCGCGTCACCGACGTCACCGGTGATGAGCCCGTCGACGAATACCTTGCCGACGGGCACACCGCCGGCGATGCTCGCCCGGCCCGACACCAGGTCAACGCTCACACCGTTCTCGGCGATCACAATGTTCTCCTCGGGCACACCGCTGCGGGCCGCCAAAGCGGCGTTCGCGCGCAGCATCCGCCAGGTACCGTGCACGGGCATCACATTGCGCGGCTTTACACCGTTGTAGAGGAACAACAACTCACCAGAGTAGGCGTGGCCCGAGACATGTATGCGCGCATGCTGATTGGTGACAACGCGGGCGCCGATCTTGGCCAGCGCGTCCGTCACGCCGTATATGGCCTCTTCGTTGCCGGGAATCAATGACGACGACAGGACGATGAGATCGCCCTCGGTCAAGGTGATGCTTCGGTGCTCGCCGCGTGACATCCGCGACAGCGCCGCCATCGGTTCGCCCTGCGTGCCGGTGGTGATGAGTACCACCCGATCGGGCGGCATCATCTCAGCGGCTGCGATGTCGAGGACGTCCTCATCGGCGACGCGCAGATAGCCCAGATCACGCGCGATTCCCATATTCCGCAACATCGAGCGCCCGACGAAGGCAACCCTGCGCCCCAGCGCCACCGCCGCATCGATGATCTGTTGTACGCGATCGACATTGGAGGCAAAGCACGCAACGATGACCCGTCCTTCAGCGCCGCGGATCACCCGATGCAATGCCGGCCCGACCTCGCTCTCGGATGGCCCGACACCTGGGATGTCGGCGTTCGTCGAATCGCACAAGAAAAGGTCCACTCCGGCGTCGCCGAGTCGCGACATCCCCGGCAAGTCGGTCGGTCTGCCGTCCAGCGGTAACTGATCGAGCTTGATGTCACCGGTATGCAGCACCGTTCCCGCGCCGGTATGGATACCGACGGCCAGACAACCTGGAATGGAGTGATTGACCGCGAAGTACTGGCACTGGAAAACACCGTGTTCGGATCGCGTGCCCTCGGCCACTTCGACCAACACTGGTTTGAGGCGGTGTTCCCGACACTTCGCAGCTACTAATGCGAGGGTGAAATTCGAACCGACGATCGGGATGTCGGACCGCAGCTTCAGCAGATACGGGATTGCGCCGATGTGGTCTTCGTGCCCGTGGGTCACGACGAGCGCTTCCACATCATCGAGACGGTGCTCTATATGTCGCAGGTCGGGCAAGATTAGATCGACGCCGGGTTCGTCGTGATTAGGGAACAGCACACCGCAATCGACGATGAGCAGTCGGTCGAGGTGCTCGAAAACGGTCATGTTGCGCCCGATTTCATTGATACCGCCGAGCGCGGTCACCCGCAGGCCGCCCGGGGCCAGCGATCCGGGTGGATCGAGGGCTGAATCCATCAGAGGCCCATCTACCGCAGCACCCCTGCCGCGCGCATATCTGCAGCTAGCCCCTTGACCTGCTCATCGGTGGCCGGCAGCTGGGGCAAACGCGGGTCACCTATGTCGAAGCCTTGCAACCGCAAACCATCCTTGGCGAGCGTGACCCCGCCCAACCTCGTTTGGGCGGCATTGAGCGGCCCGAGTGCGACGCTGATCTTCCGCGCAGTCGCGACATCGCCGGAGGCGAAGGCCGCCAACATATCTCGAAGCTGACCAGCCGCAAGGTGTCCCCAAACGCTGATGAGGCCGACCGCACCCATCGCTAGCCAGGGCAGGTTCAGTGCGTCATCCCCGGAGTAGTAGGCCAGTCCGGTCTCGGCCATGATCTGACCGGCACCGTGCAGATCCCCCTTGGCATCCTTGATCGCGACAATGTTCGGATGCCTGGCCAGGCTGCGCATCGTCGCCCACTCTATGGGCACGACGGAGCGCGGCGGGATGTCGTAAAGCATCACCGGCAGGTCGGTCGCGTCAGCGACGGCAGTGAAGTGCGCGAACAGCCCCGACTGCGGCGGCCGAGAGTAGTACGGGGTGACCACTAGTAGACCGTGCGCCCCCTCGGCAGCACATGCCTTCGCGAGGCGCACGCTGTGTTCGGTGTCATTGGAGCCGGCCCCCGCGACAATCCTTGCGCGGTCCCCGACCGCCTCGAGCACCGCGCGCAGCAATGCGATCTTCTCGTCGTCGTCGGTGGTGGGCGATTCTCCGGTGGTTCCAGACACCACCAGCCCGTCACAGCCGGCATCGACCAGGTGGGTGGCCAGCTGGGCAGCGGTGCCGATATCCAGCGCGCCGTCGGGCTTGAAAGGAGTAGCCATCGCGGTCAACAGAGTGCCCAAACGGGCGGACACGTCGAATCCGGCGGTGCTCACGGGCTCCAAGATTACCTGGTCGCCCTGGCGGGATACGAATTCATCGTCGGCTCACACCTCGGTTGCCAGCGGGCTGGTCGCGACCTCGGTGCCATCCCCGAGCACGGTGATCTCGAAGTCGGAGAAGACCTGGGGAGTCACATCGACGAGTTGGCGCAGGCATTCGATCGCCAACCGCCGAATCTCCACGTCGGCGTGTTCGCTGGCCCTCATCGCGATGAAGTGCCGCCATGCCCGGTAATTCCCGGTGACCACGATTCGTGTCTCGGTGGCGTTGGGCAGTACCGCGCGCGCGGCCTGGCGGGCCTGCTTACGTCCCAATACACCAGGAATCGCCGGTTTGGTCGACCCCGCCGGCTGATCGGCGAACTTGGACTCCAGACGCATGAGCAGCTCGGTGTAGGCAGCGCGACTAGCGTCGGCCGCTACCTTGAGCATCTCCTGCAGCTCGGGATCATCCTCAATGCCCGGTGGCGCCACGACCTGCGAGTCGTGTTCAGGAACATACCGTTGCGAGAGCTGCGAGTAGGAGAAGTGGCGGTGCCGGACCAGCTCATGGGTACACGACCGCGAGATGCCGGAGATATAGAACGACACCGAGGCGTGTTCGAGCACAGAGAAGTGCCCGACATCGATGATGTGCCGTAGGTAGGACGCGTTGGTCGCCGTGCGCGGATTGGGCTTGGACCAACTCTGGTAGCACGCGCGACCGGCGAACTCGACCAGTGCAGCACCACCGTCGGCATCGGTGCTCCACGGCACGTCCGGGGGTGGGCAAAACTCCGTCTTGGCGATCAGCTGCACACGCAGCGGCGCGATCTCGGCCACGCCTGGAGCCTAACCTGCCAAGGCCGCCCAACGGCTCGTTGAGACCAGGCACGAGCGCAACGACCTCCTCACACGGGCGCCTAGGACCTCTGTGCCGCCATCAACTAGCCAAGTTCGCTTTTCAGCTCGGCGATCAGGTCGCCTCGCACCCCCACACAGACGTCGCCGAGCCCGAGCCAACCCGCCATCGACCGCAACTCCACGGCCAACGCTGCTGCCACCCGTGAGCGATCCCGCCCATCCTCGGCAAATGCGCCGAGGACCTGCAGCGCGCCGTTGACCCTGTCGGCCTTGAGGTCGACGCGGCCAGCCAGATCCCCATCGAGCAGCAACGGCCATACGTAGTAGCCGAACTGACGCTTCGGCGCAGGCGTGTAAATCTCGATGCGGTAGCAGAATCCGAACAGCCGCTCCACTCTGGGCCGGAAGAAGATCAGCGGATCGAAAGGGCACAACAGCGCCGTCCCCCGGTCCCGACGCGGCACGACCTGGCCCGTCCGCAGGTACGCTGGCGACGTCCACCCCTCGACCTGCACTTGTTCGAGGGATCCGTCGGCCAGCAGGTCGGCGATCGCGGGCTTGACCTGCCTGGAAGCCAGCCGGAAGTAGTCACGCAAGTCAGCCTCGGTGCCGATACCCAGCGCGGTGGCCGCCCGAGACGTGAGCTCGCGGACGGCATCGCCCTCATCAACCTCTCGATCCAATACCTCAGGGGGCAGTACCCGCTCGGTGAGGTCATAGTGGCGCGCGAACCCGACGCGGGTGGCCGTCGTGAGCACCCCCGCCGACCACAGCGCCTCAGACACCCATTTTGTGTCAGTGCGGTCCCACATCGCCCTCTTGGTGGGCCCGGCCGCCCTCCTCGGTTCGGATTCGAGATAGGCAGCGATCTGACCTGCCGTCGAGGGGCCAAGTTCGGAAACGGCGTCGACGATGTCGTCGGCGAGCTTGGGGTTCCTCTTGACGATCTCGGTGCCCCAACGGCCGTGCCGGTACTCGCGCATCCGCCATCGCAACAGCGGCCAGTCGTCGACAGACATCAGTGCCGCCTCGTGCGCCCAATATTCGACCAGCAGCCGGGGCGCCCGCGCCGAGTGGCTCCACGCCGCGCGGTCAAGGATGCCGCGATCATAGGGCCCAAGCCGGCTGAACACCGGCGCGTAGTGCGCACGCACCGACACCGAGATGGAGTCGAGCTGCAGCAGGTGCAGCCGTGCGACCAGGCGTTTCAGGTGCGCCCGCGTCACAACTCCCCCCGGTTTAGCTTCGTGGAAACCCTGCGCGGCGACTGCCACCCGCCGCGCCTGCGCGGCGCTGAGCTTCACGCTCGTCGGTAGCTGCAGAACCGGTAGCGCAATCCAGACGAGCTGTCCCGCCAATCCCCTTCGGTACCGACCCACGTCTCATCGAGCGCCGGCGCCAACGCGTCGTCGTCCTCGCGGTGAAGGTCGATGTCGACCTCAGTAATCTCGCACCGAGTCGCCAGCGGCAGGGCCAGCCGATAGATCTGCGAGCCGCCGATCACCCAGACGTCGTTCAGCGGGGCCTCCTCGAGGGACCGGACTACCTGAGCTCCTTCAGCCATGTAGGCAGCCTGCCGTGTGACAACGACATTTTCGCGGCCCGGCAGAGGCCGAAACTTCGCGGGCAACGACTCCCACGTCAGCCGGCCCATAATCACGGTGTGCCCCATGGTCAGAGCCTTGAAACGTTCCATGTCCTCAGGAACGCGCCACGGTATGCCGTGGTCACGACCGATGACCCCTGAACACGACTGCGCCCAGATCAGATTCAGGGTCATGATTCGGACCTGCAAGCAGTCCTCATACTCATGATTCGGACCTGCAAGCAGTCCTCATACAGCCACCGGTGCCTTGATCGCAGGGTGCGGGTCGTAATTGCTGACCACGATGTCCTCGTAGGTATAGCTGAAGAGCGAATCTTGTAATGCCAGAGTCAGTTCAGGATACGGCCGGGGCGAACGCGATAGTTGTTCGGTGACCTGCTCGACATGGTTGTCGTAGATGTGGCAATCCCCTCCGGTCCAGATGAACTCCCCGACGGCGAGGCCTGCCTGAGCGGCCATCATGTGGGTCAGTAAGGCATAGCTGGCGATGTTGAACGGTACGCCCAGGAACAGGTCGGCGCTGCGCTGGTAGAGCTGACAGCTCAACCGACCGTCACCCACATAGAACTGGAAGAACGCGTGGCAAGGCGGTAACGCCATTCGCGGAATCTCACCTACGTTCCACGCCGAAACGATGTTCCGGCGCGAGTCGGGGTCGGATTTCAGCAGCTCCAAAGCGGCACTGATCTGATCGATGTGCTCGCCCGAAGGCGTCGGCCACGACCGCCACTGGACCCCGTAAACCGGACCGAGATCACCTGTCGAAGAAGCCCACTCGTCCCAGATGGTGACCCCACGCTCCTGCAACCACCGTACGTTGGAGTCACCGCGCAAGAACCACAGCAGCTCGTAGACGATCGACTTGGTGTGCACCTTCTTGGTGGTGATCAACGGGAACCCGTCGGCCAGGTCGTAGCGCAGTTGATGGCCGAAAAGGCTACGAGTGCCGGTTCCGGTCCGATCGGATTTCGGAATCCCGGTGTCAAGCGCCAAGCGCAGCAGATCCTCGTATGGCGTGGCGATCGGCACCTGGTCAGCTTACGTCGCAACGGAGGGAACACAACGCCGACCATGCCGAGGAACAGTGACACGATGCTCGCCTCTGGCGCCATTGCCCATCACGACGGTTTTCGGGGAGTCGGCCCGTAAACGTCTGACGAGCCGGTGGCAGGCGCCGCTGGGAGACGGCGAAATCCTTCTTCGCTTCCCATCTGGCGTAAGCCCGTTTTGCCCTGTCTGCATCCGATGAGCGACGATGAGCACCGTGTACGAACAAACGCTCAGCGAACCGTTAGTCAACGACCGTGGGTCACGGATCGACCCGGTACTTGCACGGAGCTGGCTGCTGATCAACGGCGCGCACTATGAGCGCTTCCAATCGGCGACTGATTCCAGGGCGGACATCGTGGTCCTCGACATCGAGGACGCGGTCGCCCCGAAGGACAAGGTAACCGCACGCGAGAATGTGACCGAGTGGTTGGCGGCCGGCAACAGCGACTGGGTACGGATCAACGGATTTGGCACCCAATGGTGGGCCGACGACCTGAGAATGCTCGCCGGTAAGCCTGTTGGCGGCGTGATGCTCGCGATGGTCGAGTCGGTCGATCACGTCACCGAAACCGCCAAACGGCTACCGGGCGTGCCGATCGTCGCCCTTGTCGAGACCGCTCGCGGGTTGGAACGTATCACCGAAATCGCCGCCGCTAAAGGTACATTCCGCCTCGCTTTCGGCATAGGCGACTTCCGCCGTGACACCGGTTTTGGCGACAATCCGACGACCCTGGCCTACGCGCGCTCCCGCTTCACGATCGCCGCCAAGGCGGCGCATCTCCCGAGCGCCATCGACGGGCCGACGGTGGGGTCAAGCGCACTGAAGCTCAGCGAGGCGACGGCAGTGTCGGTGGAGTTCGGCATGACGGGCAAGATCTGCCTGACGCCGGATCAGTGCCCCACCATCAACGAGGGACTCTCGCCCTCCGGTGAGGAAATTGGCTGGGCCAAAGAGTTTTTCGTCGAGTTCAAGCGCGATGGCGGTGAGATCCGCAATGGCTCGGACCTGCCGCGCATCGCCCGCGCCAAGAAGATTCTGGAGCTTGCCCGCGCCTACGATGTCGAGCCCTCAGAGTTCGACGATGTCGACGACCCCGCCCATATCCCCGCGCCTACGGACACCTACCACTACTGAGTCCCATCCCACCACCGGAGCACATCCCCTGCTAGGTCGCTTGGCAGACCTCAGCTCATCAATTGCGCAGCGACCGTGGCGCCGAGATTCCAGCACGCTTCGAGTTCAGCCCTGCTCGGCTTGCCGGATACTACGACGCTCTCGGCAGCCTGCTCCCAGCCGAGACCGCTCGTGATGGCATCGACAGCTCGCTGGGCTCCCTCGGTGCCCTCATTGCCGTGCAGGTAAAACCCGAACGGCCGCCCCCGTGTCGAGTCCAGAATCTGGTAATAGGCGCCGTCAAATGCGTGTTTGAGGGCGCCGCTGATATAGCCGAGGTTGGCAGGCGTCCCTAAGACGTAACCGTCGGCCTCCAACATCTCGACCGGCGACACGGCGAGCGCCGCCCTCCGCGCAACCTCAACCCCCTCGATCTCGGGGTCGGTCGCCCCGGCCACGACCGCCTCAAACATCTCCTGGCAGTGCGGCGATGGTGTGTGGTGGACGATGAGCAACCTCTTGCTCACGGTGCTTGTTCCTGCAGGTGGACGGCCTTCTTCATGGCTTCCCGGGCCCGCGTGCGATCACCGGCATAATCGTAGGCGCGAGCAAGTCGATACCAGCGCCGCCAGTCCCCTGGGTCAGACTCCACTTCGATGCGAACGGTCTCGAACATCGCGTCGGCGGCAGCTCGCTGGATGCGTCCGGATGGCATGCGGGGCAGCTCAGCGACGTCTAGCTCCATGCCCTCTTCCCCTGCCAGGCGCGCCAGGCGCTGATGCGCCAGTCCCGCCTTCAAGGTCGCCACCATCACCCAGACGCCGATGACGGGCATGATCAGAATCG
>JBMYXJ010000010.1:0-14028 GCA_049608285.1 Mycobacterium sp.
AAGCTATTGTTGGACGGTGGGTCCAGATGCGTCGCGAACGGGTAGGGCCGCGTGATGACCCCTGCACCCGGTAGGTGACCGCTGTGACTGGACTCACAACACTTCACCGAACGGGCCGGTGAACATGGCGATGTCAACATCGGCTGCTGTTCTTAGGGCCGAGATCAATGGGCGCCGAACGCGATACGACGCACGGTAGTAATCGAGTAGTAGTCTGGATATATAGCTGGCAGGAGATGAACGGCGGATGGCCAAGGTGACGCGGCTCGGTGAGTTGGAGCGGTCGGTCATGGACCTTCTGTGGTCGGCCGGCGAGCCGCAAACTGTCCGTCAGGTGCACGAAGGTCTTTCGGTCCACCGCGACCTCGCCTACACAACGATCATGACTGTGTTGCAACGGTTGGCCAAGAAGGATCTTGTCGTCCAGCACCGCGACGATCGGGCACACCGCTATGCCCCAACCCACGGTCGCGACGAGCTGGTCGCCGGACTCATGGTCGACGCGCTCGACCAGGCTGCCGACTCCGGCAGCCGGGAGGGCGCGCTGGTGCATTTTGTCGAGCGGGTTGGGGCCGAAGAGACGGCCGCGCTACGTCGGGCGCTGGGCGAACTTGAAGACCGGGAACGGCACAACCGACCCCCTGGCGGTGCAGGCAGCGGTTGAGGGACACTTACGGCGTGTCCGCGTTGGCCTTCACCGTCGTTGCTCTGCTGTTGTCGGGGCCAGTGCCCGCGATGTTGGCGCAGGCCACCTGGCCGTTGCGTGCGCCCAGGGCGGCGATCGTGCTGTGGCAATCCATCGCGCTGGCAGCGGTGTTGTCGGCTTTCTCCGCCGGAATCGCTATTGCCAGTCGATTGTTCATCCTGGGTGACGACGGACGCCCCACCGCGATGTTCACCAGTGAAATCGCCATCCTCGGGTGGCCCCTGTGGACGGTCTACGTGACGGTGTTCGCGCTCACCTTGTTGGTCGGGTCCCGGCTGATCGTGTCGGTCCTGAAGGGTGCCATTGCCACGCGGCGCCGCCGCGCCCACCATCGGATGGTGGTCGATCTGGTCGGCGCACCGCACGCCACGGCGCCGCAGCTGCGCATCCTCGATGCCGCCGAGCCGTTTGCGTACTGCGTACCTGGGGTCCGCGGACGCGTCGTTCTCAGCGAGGGTGCGCTAAACACTTTGTCGAACAACGAGATCACCGCCATCCTCAAACATGAGCAAGCGCACCTTCGAGCCCGCCACGATCTGGTATTGGAAATGTTCACAGTGCTACACGCTGCGTTTCCCCGATTTGTTCGTAGCGCCAACGCGCTCACCGCGGTGCGGGTCTTGATCGAATCGCTCGCCGACGATGCGGCGGCGCGCACAACCGGTCCCACCCCCCTGGCGCGCGCACTGGTCGCCTGCGCCTCCGGGTGTACCCCCAGCGGTGCTCTGGCGGCCGGTGGGCCGACGACCGTGGTGCGGGTGCGCCGCCTTGCGGGTAAACCCAATAGTCTGATCCTCGCCGCGGGTGCATACTCCGCCGCGGCGGCGGTGATCGTGATCCCTACCATCGCGTTGGCGCTGCCTTGGTTGGCTGAGCTCCATCGGCTGTTCGGCGCCTGAGCGCATCATGCTCACAGCGGTGTTGGACGACCAGTAGCTGTGCTGCGACAACTATCAAAGGAGTTTGGACCATGGGCTCGCCGTCCTCCGCCCTGACGGGCACCGCACAGATTGGTGTCACCGGTCTGGCTGTCATGGGATCTAACATCGCCCGCAACTTCGCCCGGCACGGCTACACGGTTGCGCTCCACAACCGCTCTGTCGCCAAGACCGATGCGCTGCTGGCCGATCACCGATCTGATGGCGACTTCGTGCGCACCGAGACGATCCCGGAATTCCTTGCTGCGCTTGAGAAGCCGCGGCGGGTGCTGATCATGGTGAAGGCTGGTGACCCAACTGACGCGGTGATCAACGAGCTAGCCGATGCCATGGAATCTGGCGATATCATCATCGACGGCGGCAATGCGCTCTACACCGACACCATCCGCCGCGAGAAGGCGATGCGAGACCGAGGCCTGCATTTTGTTGGCGCTGGGATTTCGGGCGGCGAAGAGGGTGCGCTCAACGGTCCGTCGATCATGCCCGGCGGGCCCGCGGAGTCCTACAGGAGCCTCGGGCCACTGCTCGAGGAGATCTCCGCACACGTCGACGGTGTCCCCTGCTGCAGTCACATCGGGCCCGATGGTGCTGGGCACTTCGTGAAGATGGTGCACAACGGTATCGAGTACTCCGACATGCAGTTGATCGGCGAGGCTTATCATCTGCTGCGCGACGCTCTGGGTAAGTCTGCGCCTGAGATCGCCGATGTATTCGACGACTGGAATAAGGGTGACCTGGACAGCTTCCTGGTGGAAATCACCACCGACGTGCTGCGGCAGGTTGACGCCAAGACTGGAAAACCGCTCGTAGACCTCATCCTTGATGAAGCCGAGCAAAAGGGCACCGGTCGGTGGACGGTGAAATCGGCACTCGATCTGGGTGTCCCGGTCACGGGTATCGCCGAGGCCGTCTTCGCTCGCGCGCTGTCGGGTTCGGTGATCCAACGCGCAGCGGCCACCGGTCTGGCCGCCGGCGAACTCGGTGGGCGCCTGTCTGATGAGAAAATGTCAGCGCAGTTCACCGAGGACGTTCGCCAAGCGCTCTACGCGTCCAAGATCATCGCGTATGCACAGGGTTTCAACCAGATTCAGGCTGGCTCGGCCGAATACGACTGGGGCATCAACCCGGGTGACCTTGCCACCATCTGGCGCGGTGGGTGCATCATCCGGGCGAAGTTCCTCAACCGCATCAAAGATGCCTTTGACAACGACCCGGATCTGCCTTCGCTGATCGTGGCACCGTATTTCCGGGGCGCTATCGAAAACGCAGTTGATAGTTGGCGTCGAGTCGTGATCACAGCCACCGAATTGGGCATACCCATCCCCGGATTCAGCTCGGCGCTGTCCTATTACGACGGGCTGCGCACCCAAAGACTGCCCGCGGCCCTGACGCAGGGATTGCGCGACTTTTTCGGCGCGCACACCTACGGTCGCATCGACGCCGATCCCGCCAAACGGTTCCACACGCTGTGGAGTGGAGACCGCAGCGAGGTCGAGGCGTAACGCCCACCCGGGCCTGAGAGGCACAGATTCAGAATGAAATTTCTGCATGGTCACCAGCCGCCGTACGACCTGACGTATAACGACGTCTTCGTCGTGCCGAGTAGAAGCGACGTCGCGTCGCGGTTCGACGTCGACCTCTCGACGTCCGACGGCACCGCCACGACAATCCCGGTCGTGGTCGCAAACATGACCGCGGTTGCCGGGCGCCGGATGGCCGAGACAGTCGCCCGTCGCGGTGGCATCGTGGTGCTTCCCCAGGATCTGCCGATCCAGGCGGTCAAGGACACCGTCGACTTCGTCAAGAGTCGCGACCTGGTGGTCGACACCCCGGTAACGCTGTCACCGGACGATTCGGTGTCCGATGCCATCGCGCTGATTCCAAAACGGGCGCACGGTGCCGCGGTGGTGGTCCTGGAGAACCGGCCGATCGGTCTGGTCACCGAGTCGGCCTGCGTAGGTGTCGATCGGTTCGCGCGGGTGCGCAGCGTCGCCGACACCGACCTCGTCACCGCTGCGGTGGGAACCGATCCGCGCACGGTGTTCAATCTGCTGGAGCACGCCTCGGCAGAGGTGGCGGTGCTGACCGAACCTGACGGCACGCTGGCCGGAGTCCTGACCCGTACCGGCGCGATTCGTGCCGGGCTCTACACTCCCGCGGTCGACTCGGCCGGACGGTTGCGGATCGCTGCGGCGGTCGGCATCAACGGCAATGTCGCGGCCAAAGCCGCAGCACTGGCCGAGGTCGGTGTCGACGTACTGGTCGTCGACACCGCACATGGACACCAGGACAAAATGATCGACACGATCAAGGCGGTGTCATCGCTTGGCCTCGGTCTGCCCCTGGCGGCGGGCAATGTGGTTTCCGCCGAGGGCGTGCGCGCGCTACTGAAGGCCGGGGCGTCCATCGTGAAGGTCGGCGTTGGTCCGGGGGCTATGTGCACCACTCGGATGATGACCGGCGTCGGCCGTCCGCAATTCTCCGCAGTTCTCGAATGTTCCATGGAAGCGAGGCAGCTTGGCGGTCACGTATGGGCAGACGGTGGCGTGCGTCATCCCCGCGATGTGGCGCTCGCGTTGGCCGCCGGCGCGTCGAACGTCATGATCGGATCCTGGTTCGCCGGCACCTACGAGTCCCCCGGCGACTTGCTCCGCGACCGCGAGGACCGGTTGTACAAGGAGAGCTACGGGATGGCCTCGAAGCGAGCCGTAGTCGCACGGACCGCAGCCGACAGCTCGTTCGACCGTGCCCGCAAGACGCTGTTCGAAGAGGGCATCTCCACCTCGAAGATGAGCCTGGATCCCATCCGGGGCGGTGTGGAGGACCTGCTTGACCACATCACCTCAGGCGTGCGGAGTACCTGCACCTACGTGGGGGCGTCCACGCTTACCGAGCTGCACCAAAAGGTGGTGGTCGGGGTGCAGTCAGCCGCGGGCTTCGCCGAGGGCCACCCGCTGCCTACCGGTTGGTGACGAATAGGCCAGTACTCCGGCCTCGTCGCTCCCGACGACCTCTATGGTGACAGCCGACCCCTGGACCAGGCTGGTTTCCCCCGGGCTGCGCAGCTGGACCGCGCCGCCATCGGACAGTTCGACGTCGACGACGGTTTCGGCACCGTAGAAGCGGCACGCCGTCACGCGGGCGGTTGACGCGTGAGGCCCTGCGCCGAACCGCAACTGTTCGGGCCGCAGAACCACCACCGCTTCACCGTCCGCCACGGGCAGGCGGGCGCGCAGCGTCCCCAACGGGGTATGAACCATTCCCGAGCTCGCGATTCCCTCCAGCTCGACAGTCGCCCCGATAAATCGGGCGTTGTCCAGGCTGGCGGGCCGGCCGTAGAGGTCGGCGGGTGTGCCGTGTTGCGCGATGGTGCCGTCGATCAGCAGCGCCACCGAATCAGGAAGCGAGAGCGCTTCGGACTGGTCGTGTGTGACCAGAAGAGCAGTGGTGCCGGCATCGCGGAGAATCGCGGCGATATCTTCGCGCACTCGAACCCGCAGGCCTGCGTCCAGCGCAGCGAATGGTTCGTCGAGGAGCAGCACTCGAGGTTGCGCAGCCAGCGCGCGAGCCAGCGCCACCCGCTGCTGCTGACCGCCGGAGATCTCGTGGGGCCTGGAATCGGTCAACCCGTCCAACCCCACCACGGCGAGCCAGTGTGCGACCCGTGCGCGTGCCTCCCGGCGGGTCGCGCGTCCCATGCCGAAGGCGACATTCTCTCCAACGCTCAAATGAGGGAACAGCGCACCCTCTTGCGGCATCAGCCCAACCCGTCGCTGGTGTACCGGCACCGTCGTGGCTCCCCCCGCCACCGTCTCTCCGGCGATAGACACCGTCCCGGCATCGGGATTCTCGAAACCAGCCAGTATGCGAAGCAGTGTGGTCTTTCCGCAGCCTGACGGCCCGAGCACCGCGGTGATTGTTCCTTCCGGCAGGTCGAGGTCCACTCCCGACAACACGTGACGGTCGCCGTAAGCCTTGGAGATACCCTGGGCCGCAACAGCTGCAGCGTTCCTCTCAGCCACTGCGAACCCCACCCGAGCTGGTGCTCCACATACCCAATACTGCTGTCGGGACCGCCGCGAACACCAGCAATGCCGCCGCATAGGGCGCCGCGGCCGCGTAGTCGCTTACCGAGCTGTAACCCCACAGTCGAGTGGCTAAGGTGTCAGTGCCGTTGGGATGAAGCAGCAGGGTGACCGGTAGTTCCTTCATGCACGTCAGCAGCACCAGTGCCGCTCCAGCCGCGATCCCGGGCATCGCTACCCGCGCGGTCACCGTGCCGAAAGCCTGCAGCGGCGGGCGGCCCACCGATCGTGCCACCTCCTCCAATCGAATCGGCGCAGCCTCCACCGCCGCACGAACCGATCCGATCGCCAAAGGCACGAACAGAACCGTATAGGCCAGGATCAGCAACGGTTCGCGCTGGTAGATCGGACGCAGCAGTACAACACCGAGCGACACCATGGAGATCGCGATCACGATGGGCGGAAGGCCATGCGCCACATAGCTGGCAGCTTCCAGGGTCCGTGTTCCACGATCGCGGTAACGGGCGGCGAGCACGCCGAGCGGCAAGGCTGCCGCTGTCGAAGTCAGCGCCGCAGCCGCTGAAAGCCATACTGTGGAGCCCAGGGCCCCAAGCCATTCCGTGGCGTTCCACCGCGGGCCCGCGGTCAGGAGCCAGTCGGCGAGCGTGATGCCGGGAACCACCACCGCGGCGGCGAGTACGGCGACCGGAACCAGGAGCGCGACACCTTTCCACGGCCCGAGACGGTTCAACGGCGCCGGTCGTGGCGCGCCTCCTCCGATCCGCGAGGACGCGGCCAACCCGCGCGCACGGCTCTCGGCGATCACCAGGGCCACTGCGAACACCATCAGAACCAACGACAGGACCGCCGCTCGTGCCGGATTGAATCCTGAGCGGTAGGCCCCGTAGATCACCCAGGTGAACGCCTCGAATCGCATCGCCGCCACTGCGCCGAAATCGCTGAGCACGTAGAGGCCCACTAGTAGGGCGCCCGCGGCAATGGCGGCGCGCGATTGGCGCAATGTCACCCGGAACAGCACGGCGAATCCGCCGAGCCCCAGTGAGCGCGCCACCTCCTCCTGGGCAGGGTCGACGCGGGCTAACGCCGCCAATGTCGTGAGCAACACCAGCGGGTAGCTGACCAGGGTCAATACCAGGCACGCGCCCCAGAATCCGGCGACCGACGGATAGACCGAGACCCACAGGTAGGCCAGTAGGTAGCTCGGCATCGCCAGGGGCAGTGTGAGTGCCACCGCAAACGTGCGTCTGGCCGTCACGTCGGTCCGGCTGACCAGCACGGCCAGGCCCACACCGAGTACCACGCATGCTGCGGTTACCACGACCACTAACAGCAGTGACCGGCCCACCAACGCAGCGGTGCGTGGCTGGAGCAGTTCGGCGACGACAAAAGGCCAGCCGCGTTCCAGCGCGCGCCCTGCCAAATAGCCGAGGGGGATGAGCGTGCCTGTCGCCACTGCCGCTGCTACTATCAGCAGCAACGCCGGCGGGCGTCTACGCCGGATCACAAGCACCAGGTCAGTTTGTCAGTAAGCCGGTCTGCGCCAGCAGCTCCTGCGTCGCCTCGATGTCGTCGAGCTGTGAGAGGTCCACGTCGGGCGGCTGCAGGTCGCTCAGCGGCGGCATTTCGGCCGATGGTGCGACCCCGGCCACCAGCGGATACTCGGCTGTCTCCTGGGCGAAATATTTCTGGGCGGATTCGCCTACCAAATATGCAGCAAATGCTTGTGCCCCTTCGGGATTCGGTGCCGATTTCAGCACCCCCACGCCTGCGACGTTGATCAGGCCGCCCGGATCTCCCGGGGCCATGAACATATTCCTCGCGGTGACCGCGTCGGCGCCCTTGGTGTGGATCAGCTCATAGAGGTAGTAGTGATTGACCAGACCGAGTGCGATCTGGCCGGAGTCCACGGCGTCACGGACGGCCACATTGTTCTCGAAGGCCTGTGGATCCTGGGCCTTGAACGCACGCAACCACTGTTCAGCGCCGTCCTCGCCGCGGACGATGCGTAGTCCGGTCACGAAAGCTTGCCAGGACGCATTGCTTGGGGCGAAACCGATCTTGCCTTTCCACTGCGGAGCCAGCAGCCCGTCGATTGTGTTGGGCGGGTTGGGGGCAAGTGTCGGGTTGTAGACCAGGACGCGGGCTCGACCGGATACCCCGACCCAGGTGCCGTCTGCGGCGGAGAACTGCTTGGGGACGGCCTGCAATGTCGGGGCGTCGATCGGAGCCAGCAGCCCAGCCTTGGACACCGCGCCCAACGCCCCCGCATCTTGGGACAGGAAGACATCGGCGGGTGACTTGTCACCTTCGGTGAGGAGTTGGGCCGCCAGTTCGCCCGAGCCGGCGTACCGGGTCTCGACCGCGATGCCGGTGTCTGCGGTGAACTGCTTGATCAATGGCCCAACCAAGGCTTCGCTGCGGCCCGAGTACACCACGATGCTGTCTGCGTCCTCGGACTGCATCGCCGATCCGCAGGCTGTGAATGCCAGCACTGCCGCAATAGTCCCAACTACACCGGTCAAACGAGCGATCGAGATGGACATCCAGCTTGACCCAGCCTTTCGGTGATCGGACCTCGGGCAAACCCCGCCTGATCGATGTGTCAGCGAACCTACCATTGGGTGAGGTTAGCCTATACTGAATAATCCGTCGGCGGAGAGTATGACCTGATTCGGCTAGCATGTGCTGACCATCAGTCGATTTCGGACGCCCCACGGTGTCAGGAGTCGTCCACGAAGACGAAAGGGATCAGGTGCCGCAGGCACTGGATGGAGACCCATCCGAGCCGGCCGTACACGTCGAGCGGTCCGGCCACGAGCCCGCCGAGGCCGAGCCCTCCTCTAGTCGGCCGGGTGCCCGGCCCGGCTTCTCCGATCATTGGATCGATCGTCTGCACTGTGCCGCGGGACGGCCGCGATGAATGTGGCTATGTCGCTGCTGCTACTGCTTGCAATAGGCGCGCTCACCGCTGGAACCGCGGTCTTCGTTGCCGCTGAGTTCTCATTGACCACGTTGGAGCGCACCACCGTTGACGCCAATGCCCGCAGCGGAGACCGCCGCGACAAGATGGTGCAGAAGGCTCACAGTTCGCTGTCCACCCAATTGTCGGGCGCGCAGGTGGGTATTTCGATCACCACGCTGGCCACCGGGTTCCTCGCCGAGCCCGTGGTGGCGCGGCTCATCGAACCTGGGCTGGCCGGCCTTCGGATACCGGGGCGGTTTACCGGACTCTTAGCGCTGGTCCTGGCAATCCTGATCGCGACATCCCTGTCGATGATTTTCGGTGAGTTGGTGCCCAAGAATCTCGCGGTCACCCGGCCCGTGCAGACTGCGCGCTGGTCAGCGGGGCCGCAGCTGTTCTTCTCCTTTGTGTTCACACCAGTGATAAAGCTGACCAACGGCACCGCGAATCGAATTCTGCGGCGGCTCGGCATCGAACCCGCCGAAGAACTGCGCTCTGCGCGCTCGCCGCAGGAGTTGGTGTCGTTGGTACGGACATCGGCCAGGAGCGGTTCGCTGGATCCAGACACCGCCGTCCTTGTCGACCGTTCGCTGCAGTTCGGCGAGCGCACCGCCGAGGAACTGATGACACCGCGGTCCAAGATCGACACGCTAGAGGCCGACGACACAGTGGCCGACCTCAGCGCAGCAGCTGTCAGGACCGGGCATTCGCGCTTCCCGGTGATCCGCGGCGACTTCGACGAAACCATCGGTGTGGTGCACGTCAAGCAGGTCTTCCCAGTTCCGCGGCCGGGACGTTCATCAATACGGCTGGCCGACATCGCGCAACCGGTCGCAAAAGTGCCATCGACCCTGGACGGCGACGCAGTGATGTCGGAAGTACGCGCCAACGGATTGCAGACCGCGCTGGTAGTAGACGAGTACGGGGGCAACGCCGGCATGGTCACAGTGGAGGACCTGATCGAGGAGATCGTCGGAGACGTGCGAGATGAGCATGACGACGAGCGACCCGATGTCGTGCCCGCCGGGGCTGGGTGGCAGGTCTCCGGGTTGTTGCGTATCGACGAGGTGGCCGAGAACACCGCATTCAGGGCGCCTGAAGGGGACTACGAAACCATCGGCGGACTGGTGTTGGAGACGCTGGGGCACATTCCGGAGGAAGGTGAATCGGTCGAGCTGATCGCTTTCGAGCCCGACAATGTGGCCGAAGATCCGGTGGCCTGGCTGGCGACCGTGCTCCGCATGGACGGCCGCCGAATAGATCTGCTTGAGCTCACCTCGATTGGGCGCCGGGACGAGGAAGCCGGACTCAGCTGATGGCAGAAATCTTCGGAGTCTTGTTGGCCGTGCTGTTGTTGGGCGCCAACGCGTTCTTCGTGGCCTCGGAGTTCGCGCTCATCTCCGCGCGTCGCGATCGGCTCGAGGCGTTAGCCGAGCAGGGTAAAAAGAGCGCGGTCACCGTGATCCGAGCCGGCGAGAATTTGTCGCTGATGCTGGCGGGCGCGCAGTTGGGGATCACGGTGTGTTCGATCCTGCTAGGCCGGGTCGCCGAGCCCGCCGTGGCGCATCTGCTGGAGGTGCCGTTCGGTGCGCTGGGGATCCCCGACACGCTGCTGCATACGGTGTCGTTCCTGGTGGCGTTGTCCATCGTCGTGACGCTGCATGTGTTGCTCGGGGAGATGGTGCCGAAGAATATCGCGATTGCCGGGCCGGAATCGACGGCGATGCTGCTGATACCGGTCTACCTGTTCTATATCCGCGCGGCCCGGCCTTTTATCGCGTTCTATAACTGGTGCGCCAACATCACCCTGCGCGCCTTCGGGGTGCAACCCAAGGACGAACTCAACGCCGCGGTATCGACCCAAGAACTCTCGGAGATGATCGCAGAGTCGCTCTCGGAGGGGCTGCTCGATCATGAGGAGCACAGCAGGCTGACCAGGGCGTTGCAGATCCGCAACCGAGTCGTCAACGACGTGGCGATACCGTTGCAGCAGATCCGGGCCGTCCCTGTCGCGCGCGAGGGCGCCGGCCCCACGGTCGGCGCGCTCGAGCAGGCACTCACCGAGACCGGATATTCCCGATTCCCCGTGGCAGATACCGACGGTGCGTTCATCGGTTATCTACACATCAAGGACGTGTTGCCGCTGGTCGATGAGCTGTATGACGACACCGCCGCGGTGGAGTCCTCTATGGTGCGGCCGCTGCCCCGGGTGCCCGCCTCGCTGCCACTGCCCGACGCTCTCTCCGAACTGAGGCGCAGCAACAGCCACCTCGCGCTGGTCACTGCCGCCGACGGAAAAATCACCGCGGTGGTGGCGCTCGAGGACCTCGTCGAGGATCTGGTCGGAACTGTCCGAGACGGCACGCACCGTGTCTGATGCGGGCCGCGCTGTTGGCAATCGGGTGACCGGCTCCTCAGGCGAGTACTCGGTTGCTGAGACGCGGCGTGGCACTTCCGGAGACCGCCGCCGGCATCCGGTGCTATTACCAGTGGGTAAGCTGGATCGACGACATTGCAGACGGCACCGCGCGCTGCCGGCAAGGGAGGAATCATGACCGATCGCGTGACGGTGGGAAACCTGCGCGTCGCCCCGGTGCTATACGACTTCATCAACAATGAGGCGTTGCCGGGCACCGACATCGACCCCGACACATTCTGGTCTGGTGTCGACAAGGTGGTCGCCGATCTGACACCGAAAAACCAGGACCTGCTAGCCCGCCGCGACGACCTTCAGGCGCAGATCGACAAATGGCACCGGGCGCGGGTGATCGGCCCATTTGACCCCGTCGAGTACCAGCGGTTCCTGACCGACATCGGCTATCTGCAGCGCGAGCCCGACGACTTCACGATCACCACAGCGGGTGTCGACGCTGAGATCGCCAAGACAGCCGGACCTCAGCTGGTGGTGCCGGTCCTCAACGCTCGGTTCGCCCTCAACGCCGCCAACGCCCGCTGGGGCTCCCTCTACGACGCGCTCTATGGCACCGACGTCATCCCTGAGGAGGGTGGTGCGACGAAGGGCGGCGGCTACAACAGGATTCGTGGCGACAAGGTCATCGCCTACGGGCGCCGCTTCCTCGACGGCATCCTGCCGCTGGCATCGGGTTCATGGACCGACGTCAACTCGATCGCGGTCGCGATTACGGACGGAGCCGGCCAGCTGGTAGCCACACTCGACGATGGTGGGTCTGTCGCGCTGGCCTCGCCCGAGCAATTTGCAGGTTATCTGGGCGAAAGCGATGCCCCCACGGCACTGCTGTTCGTCAATAACGGACTGCATATCGAGGTACTGATCGACGCCGACTCCCCCGTCGGCTCGACCGACAAGGCCGGGATCAAGGACGTTGTGCTGGAGTCCGCGCTCACCACGATCATGGACTTCGAGGACTCCGTGGCCGCCGTCGACGCCGACGACAAGGTGCTGGGCTACCGCAACTGGCTCGGATTGAACCGCGGAGATCTCGCAGAGGAGGTCAGCAAGGGCGATAAGACCTTCACCCGGGTACTCAACGAGGACCGCGTATATATCGGCCCCGACGGTGGCGAGGTCACCCTGCCCGGCCGCAGCCTGCTGTTCGTGCGCAATGTCGGTCATCTGATGACCAACGACGCAATTGTTTTCGACGCCGATGGGCAGGACGGCGCAGAGGTCCCCGAGGGCATTCAGGATGCGCTGTTCACCAGCCTGATAGGCATCCACGGTCTGCGCGCCGGCTCGGACAACGACGGAGCCAACGGTCCACTGGTCAACAGCCGCACCGGCTCGGTCTACATCGTCAAGCCGAAGATGCATGGGCCCGACGAGGTGGCGTTCACCTGCGAGCTGTTCAGTCGGGTCGAGGACGTGCTGGGACTGCCGCAGAACACCATCAAGGTGGGCATCATGGACGAAGAGCGGCGTACGACGCTCAATTTGAAAGGCTGCATCAAGGCCGCCGCCGACCGCGTGGTATTTATCAACACCGGGTTCCTGGACCGCACCGGCGATGAGATCCACACGTCGATGGAGGCGGGCCCAATGATCCGCAAGGGCGCGATGAAATCTCAGCCGTGGATCCAGGCCTATGAGAACCAGAACGTCGATGTCGGGTTGGCGACCGGTTTCTCTGGCCGTGCTCAAATCGGTAAGGGTATGTGGGCGATGACTGAGCTCATGGGAGCCATGGTCGAGCAGAAGATCAGTCAGCCCAGGGCGGGGGCAACCACGGCCTGGGTGCCGTCGCCGACAGCGGCCACTCTGCACGCCATGCACTACCACCAGGTCGATGTCTTTGCGGTGCACCGGGACCTCGCGGGCGAGAAGCGTTTCACTCTCGAGGAGTTGCTGACCATCCCGCTGTCCAAGGAGCTGGCATGGGCGCCCGAGGAGATCCGCGAGGAGGTCGACAACAACTGTCAGTCGATTCTCGGTTACGTGGTGCGCTGGATCGACGCCGGCGTCGGGTGCTCTAAGGTGCCCGATATTCACGATGTTGCGTTGATGGAAGATCGGGCAACTCTGCGGATCTCCAGCCAGCTGCTGGCGAATTGGTTGCGCCACGGCGTGATCACCGAAGAGGACATCAAGGCCAGCCTGCGCAGGATGGCAACAGTTGTCGACGAACAGAATTCCAGCGACCCGGAATACCGTCCGATGGCACTGGATCCGGACAACAACATCGCGTTCCAGGCGGCACAAGAGTTGATCCTGGCCGGTGGTGAACAGCCCAGCGGCTACACAGAGCCAATCCTGCACCGGCGGCGCCGAGAGTTCAAGGCAGCTAATATCATTGGCTGAGGCAGCGATTTCCACACCGACCGGTGGGATACCTGCAGAGACGACCTGGGCGAGCGTGACTGGCAGGACGAACGTCACGGGTTTGACGGGCAGGAGGGGTAGCCATGGGAAGACATAGCCTCCCCGGTCCCGAGGATTCGCCCGGAACCCCCGAGTCATCGCCGCCCACCGGCCCGCAGCGCGGTGGCGACTGGGAGGACGGCGAATGGACAGGTAGCCATCGTGCGATAACGCCGGGACGGCGTGGCATCAGTATCGGCGTGATTGTCGCGCTGGTGAGTGTCGTGGTGGTTGTCGGTGCCGTGATTCTCTGGAGGTTCTTCGGAGACGTCCTGTCCGATCGATCCGGCGTCGCTGCGGCGCGCTGTGTTGACGGCGAAGTCGATGTCGCAGTTATCGCCGATCCTGCGATCCTCGAACCGGTTACGGCGCTCGCCGAGCGCTTCAACCAGACCGCCTCCCCCGTCGGTGACCGATGCGTCAAGGTCAACGTCGAGGGCGCTGATTCCGATCGAGTCGTCGACGGATTCACCGGGGCGTGGCCGGAAGACCTCGGCGAGCGACCGGCGTTGTGGATCCCGGGCAGTTCGGTGTCGGAG
>JBMYXJ010000010.1:14038-18126 GCA_049608285.1 Mycobacterium sp.
GCTCGCCGTGGCGCGCATCGTGATGGGCTGGCCGGTGCTGCTGGTGACCTCGCCGGTGCTGGTCGCGGTGTCACCCCAGCTGATAGAGCCTCTGGGCGAACAGAACTGGGGAACGCTGCCGCGGCTGCAGGTGGATCCGGCAGCACTTGACGGGCTCGGATTGCAGGGCTGGGGCGGGCTTCGCCTGGCGCTGCCGCTGCACCAGGACAGTGATGCCGTATATCTCGCGGCCGAGGCGGTGGCAGTCGCTGCGACGCCCGCCGGCGAGCCTGCCAACGCCGGGCTGGGGGCGGTCAAAACACTGGTTGCCGGCGCTCCCGAGCTCGCCGACGAGAATGCCGACACTGCGTTCGACGCGCTGATCGGGGCAAAAGATCCTGCCGCCGCCGCAGTGCACGCCGTGGTGACCACCGAGCAGCAGCTCTTCCGCCGGGCGTCGTCGCTTCCCGACGCGACGTCCAAGCTGGCGGCGTGGCTACCGCCCGGGCCGACTGCGATGGCCGACTTCCCCACCGTGCTGCTGGATGGCGATTGGTTGACCCACGAGCAGATCACCGCGTCGAGCGAATTCGCCAGATTCATGCGCAAACCCGAACAGCTTGGCGAGTTCGCCAAGGCAGGCTTCCGAGTCGATGGGGACACCCCGCCGGCCAGCGACGTCGTCGATTTCGGACCTGTGGCGGCCCCGTTGGATATCGGCGACAATGCGCTGCGGGCGATGATCGCCCAGGCGTTGGCCGCACCGATCGCAAGTCCGGCCGTCACGATCATGCTTGACCAGTCGATGCCGGCCGACGAGGGCGGCAAGCCGCGATTGATCAATGTCGTGGATGCACTGCGGGCGCGTCTGCAACTGCTCCCTGCGGATTCCGACGTGGGATTGTGGACGTTCGACGGGGTGGAGGGGCGCTCGATGATCACCCTGGGCCCACTGTCTGAACCTTTCGACGGGGAGCCCCGATCACAGGCCCTGACCGACGTGCTGGATGCCCAGACGCCCTCCGGCGGCGGTGCGGTGTCGTTCACGACGTTGCGGTTGGTCTACACCGAGGCGTCGGAAAGGTACCGCGAGGGCCAGCAGAACTCCGTTCTGGTCATCACCGCCGGACCGCACACGGACCAGTCGTTGGGCCCAGAGGGCCTTCAGCAGTACATCCAGGGTGCCTTCGACCCAGACCGTCCGGTGGCCGTCAATGTCATCGACTTCGGCGACGATCCGGACCGCCAAACGTGGGAGTCGGTGGCCCAGATTACCGGCGGCAGCTACCAGAACCTCGCGAGTTCGGCTTCCCCGGAAATGGCCACGGCGATCGCTACGCTGCTGTCTTGACAGAGGCGCTGCTGGGTAATTCCTCCCTGCATACCGAGGCGATTCCCCAGGCTAGCGGCACGGCGAACTTGCGCTATTGGCTGTTACGTGCCCCAATGGTATGACGATGTCACGCAGTCGTCGCATCTATGTGTGGCAAAGGGGAACCGTTGGGACCTTGGAAGGAAGGGCAGCTGAGGATGCTCGGGCTGCGTTCGGCGCCCACCGGCGCCGCTAAGGAACCTGCCGCCCGTCGCTGGCGCGATCACAAGCGCTACCTATGGTTGCTCGGACTGGTAATACCCAGCCTCGTCCCGGTGTCGTGGCTGATCGTCGCGGTCACCGGATGGGGCGTTCTGTGGTGGTCCGGACCCATGCTGCTGTTCGTCGTCATCCCGCTGCTCGACTTTGTGGTCGGCCCAGACTCAGAGAACCCGCCCGACAGCGCACTGGGCTGGTTAGGACAGGACCGCTACTACCGGTGGGCCACATATCTCTACCTGCCCGCCCAGTACGCATCGCTGCTTCTCGCCTGCTGGCTTTGGAGCGGCGGCGGTGGAATCGCGCTCAGCGAACTAGACAAGTTGGGCCTGATGCTCACTGTCGGTGGCGTCGCGGGCGTCGCGATCAACGCCGCCCACGAGATGGGTCATCAACGGGCACAGTCGGAACAATGGCTCAGCAAGGTGGCGCTCGCGCAGACCGGCTACGGTCAATTCTTCGTCGAACACAACCGCGGACATCACGTGCGCGTCGCTACCGCCGAGGATCCAGCCAGTTCCCGGATGGGCGAGAACATCTATCTCTTTCACTACAGATCCATTATCGGCAGTCTGCGATCGGCGTGGAGGATCGAGCGCAGACGGTTGGCTCGCCAGGGAAGATCCTCGTGGACGCTGCGCAACGACGTACTCAACTCCTGGCTCATGACCATTGCGCTGTTCGCAGCCTTGGTTGTGGGCTTCGGCGTGGAGATACTGCCGTGGCTGATCGGGCAGGCCGTCATCGGGATCTTCATGATGGAGACCATCAACTACCTCGAGCACTACGGGTTACGTCGTCAGAGGCGGCCCGACGGAGGCTATGAGCAAGTGCGTCCGGCGCATAGCTGGAACAACAACTCGGTGGTCTCTAACGTATTCCTGTTCCACCTGCAGCGACACTCTGACCATCATGCGAACCCGCACCGCAGATACCAAGCGCTGCGCCACGCCAAGGGGGCGCCTCAATTGCCTGCCGGCTACGCCGCGATGCTGGTGTTGGCGTTGGTTCCGCCGCTGTGGCGACGGGTGATGGATCGGCGAGTGCTTGCCCACTACGGGGGCGACATTCAGTTGGCCGCGTTGAGTCCACGAAAGGCCCAGCGGCTACTTCAGCGGTACGGCTGACTGTACTTGGCGAGTACGTCGAAGCGCGACAGCAGCCGTGCGCATCGATAACGCGGGCGAAATGCGCTCCAAGTACCACAGCGCCTTCCATCGCCGCGGCACCACGATGATCGCCCTGTTGCGCAGAACCTCGTGCAGGGCCCGCTCGGCAAATACATCGGGATCTATAGGACGCAACGACTCGCCCAGCTTAAGGAGCTTCTCGCGACTGACGTTCCGGTTACGGCCGTATTCGCCGCCAGAGAGGATAGGGGTGCGAACCACGCCCGGACAAAGCACCGACACCCGTACCCCGTGGGTCGCTGCCTCGACCCGCATGGTCTTGGACAGCGCGACGACCGCGTGTTTGGTTGCGGAGTAGCCGGCCTGCGCTGAGGTCGTGACCAACCCGGCCATCGACGCGGTGTTGACGATGTGACCGCAGCCTTGGCTGATCATCGCCGGGTATGCGGCCCGTACGCCGTGGATCACCCCGCGAAGATTCACGTCGATAATGTCGTTCCAGTCATCGAGAGTCAGGGAGTCGATCTCGCCGCCGACGCCGATCCCAGCGTTGTTGAACAGGTAGTCGATCCGCCCAGATGCCTGCAGGGTGTGGGCGATCGCCCGGTCGAACGCCGAGTGGTCGCGGACATCCAATTCGACGACGTGCACTGTTGCGCCTGCACCGCGGAGGTGCTCTGCGAGTCGGTCGGCGAGCTCGGATTGGCGGTCGGCGATCCACACTTCGGCGCCGGCGCGGGTCAGTTTCGTTGCCAGTGCAGCGCCGATCCCGGACGCTCCCCCCGTGATGAAGGCGACCTTCCCGGCCAGTTCGGACGTGCCTTTGGTTGCCACCCGGGAAGGATAGCCGCCGACCCGCCTGACAGTGCGAAGTGTCGGCGTCCTACCCGGCTTCCGACTGAATACCCCGGTGCTGCAAATGCTTTAGGCGTGCTGCGCGAGGCAATTTGTGCTTGAGGAATAGCCGTCGGCGCTCTCGCTTTCGCCGAATCGTGGTCATGTCCGTCGGGGGCGACTCATCAGTCTGCATCACCGCAAGAGATCGGCAGCAAACGAATGTCGGCCGCAATCCCCGGTTTGGGTGCGAATGGCCCGCCGCGGCGATGACAAAGGGCCCGATCCTCGGCCTCGAAGCGCTCGGGCAGCGGGCTCACGCCGCGGAGCGGGTAGCTAAGCGGTTGGGGCACACGCAATCCAGGCACGATCCGAGAATTTTGGTGTTCCTAGTGGCATCGACGCTGGTGGCTGCCGAGTCTCGGCGAGCGGACTGCTGTTGCCGTCGCGAGGCAACCCTCTTCAGGTGCCCTCGTGCGGATGTCGCGTGTTTGCCCTGTCCAGAATGTGGTGTTGTCGCCCGGTCCGTTCGACCGGATTGGCGCCGGGTGTGA
>JBMYXJ010000010.1:18136-18384 GCA_049608285.1 Mycobacterium sp.
AAAAGGATCTTGGAGGCTTTTAATTACATTCTTGTTATTAATATGCAGATGGCGTTATGGAGCCTCCTGGGCGCTAATAAGTGCATGTCAGTGCCTATCACTCTTTCCTGGGCCCTAAGGCTATGTTCGGCGATGTCCCCACTTGCGGAGGCCTGCACCAACGCGGAATCGTCATAAATATTCGATAACAGCGACTTTTTTATTCTTTGCCACAATCGCGTCTATGGGACTGGTTGAAGGATTGCTGT
>JBMYXJ010000011.1:0-7434 GCA_049608285.1 Mycobacterium sp.
CTCTGGCCAGCTCGATTCATCCCAGCCGTGCGCCCAGATCGTGCCCTCGGGGTGGGAGCGTGCGTATGCAGACAACAGGTCGAGGCAATGGCGCAGCGATGTCGCCTGCCGCAGATCGAGACCGGTGAGCACCAGCCCGGTCGCCGTGATGTGCACGTGGCTATCCACGAAGGCCGGGGCAACGAAGGCGCCGGCAAGGTCGATCACCTCGGCGTCGGGGAATTGCGCGCGCCCGACGTTGTCGCTGCCAAGCCACGCCACGACTCCGTCGCGGACCGCCATGGCTGTCGCGTCGGGCATGGACGGGCTGTGCACGCGCCCATTGAGCAGCAGTGTGGTGACGGTCACTCAGGTAGTCGGGGCTGCTCGACGTCCGTCATATCGGTCACGTCGATGACCTCACCATCGATGTAGTCGCCATGGCCCGACCCCGGTGAGTAACCCGATCCCGGCGAATAGCCCGCCCCTGGCGAATAGGCAGACCCCGGTGAATAGGCAGACCGGGCGCCCGCCGCCGCGCTGCCGAAGGTGCTCACCCCGACGATCAGCGGGGCACGTCTGGCCGCCATCATGGTGACTAACGGGCGGCCGACTGCGCGGGCGGGCGGCAGCAGTAGCAGCGCTCCCAGAACAGAGCTGGCAAGGCCGGGCATCACGACAAGCACGGTACCCAGGGCTACGAGCACGCTGTCGGTGGCTGCCCCTTGAGCGTCGGCCGCGGTCAACCCGGACTGAAGCCGCCGGAGGTGGCGCCGCAGCTGGGAACCTGCCAGCGCAAAGCCGGCCAGGAACGTGCCTGCCACCAGCAAAACGGTCCAGCCGAACCCGATCGTCGACACCAGCACCATCAGGACCGCCAGCTCAACGAGCACATAGACCACCAACAGCCTCATCGCCATGTTCAGCCAACGTACGGGCGACGCCGTGGGTTCCTAAACGTCACAGGTCCTCGAATGCGTGCGCTATCCGATCAGCTCGCTGCCCTCAGTTCGATCGTGACGTTCTTCTCCATGCCGCCGCGCAGCTTGGAGAAGAAGCTGAAGGTCTTGCCGAGCAGTCCATAGCGCTTACTGATCGCGTCGTAGGTGTGGCCGTTGACCGCCTTGTCGAGGATCGCTGCCGTGGCCCCGACGGCCTCGCCCTTGGGCTTGCCGCTGCGATCGCACTCGGCAATGGTGACCCTGGGGGTGTTACGGATGCGCTTGACCTTCCAGGACTGTTCCTGGGTGATGGCGATCAAGCGATCACCTTCGGCGATGGCCCAGATAGCTGTCGGCTTGGGTCTGCCGTCCTTGGTGAAGGTGGTGAGCAGGATGTACTCGGATCCGGCGATGTCGGAGAAAGAGGCGGCCATATCGCCAATGTAGCCGCAGCCATCGCTCACGTAGCCGCAGCCATCGCTCACGTAGCCGCAGCCATCGCTCACGTAGCCGCCGCCGGGGAACCACGGATCCCGTCGACGGCCCCGCACCGAGGCCTCAGCCCTCAAGGTCTCCCTCGGTCTCCAGCAGCACCTGGCGTAGGCCGTCGAGCGTGGCCGGCTCGGGTTGCGCCCACATGCCCCTACTCGAGGCCTCCAGTAGCCGCTCGGCCATTCCATGCAATGCCCAGGGGTTCGATTCGGCCATGAATTTTCGGTTCTCGTCGTCGAGTACGTATTCGGTGGCCAGTCGCTCGTACATCCAATCGGCCATTACTGCAGCGGTGGCGTCGTATCCAAAGAGGTAGTCGACGGTAGCGGCCATTTCGAAAGCACCCTTATACCCATGTCTGCGCATCGCGTTGATCCATCGCGGGTTGACCACCCGGGCGCGAAAGACACGGGTGGTCTCCTCTGACAGCGTCCTGGTACGCACCGACTCGGGACGGGTGTTGTCTCCGATGTATGCGGCCGGGTCCTTGCCCGTCAGCGCCCGCACGGTCGCGATCATGCCCCCGTGGTACTGGAAATAGTCATCGGAATCGGCAATGTCATGCTCGCGGGTGTCGGTGTTCTTGGCCGCCACCGCAATCCGGCGATAAGCCTTGTTCATCTCGTCAGTAGCTGGGGCACCGTCCAGATCGCGACCGTAGGCGAACCCACCCCATTCGGTATAGACCTGAGCGAGATCGGCGTCGTCGCGCCACTTGCGGCTGTCGATCAGCTGGAGGAGACCAGCTCCGTATGTACCGGGCTTGGAGCCGAAGATCCTTGTGGTGGAACGACGTTGGTCGCCGTGGTCGGCGAGGTCAGCTTCGGTGTGTGCGCGCACGTAATTCTGATCGGGAGGCTCGTCGAGATCGGCTACCAATCGGACGGCGTCATCGAGCATCGTGACCACGTGGGGGAAGGCATCGCGGAAGAAGCCCGAAATTCGGACGGTGACGTCGATGCGTGGCCGCTCCAGCTCGGCCAGCGAGATGACCTCGAGGTCAACGACGCGGCGCGATGCGTCATCCCACATCGGCCGAACCCCCAGCAATGCAAGTACTTCGGCGATATCGTCGCCGGCCGTGCGCATCGCCGATGTACCCCATACCGACAGCCCCACGGACTGCGGCCATTCGCCGTGGTCTGCGAGGTAGCGCTCAACGAGCGAGTCCGCCAGCGCTACGCCGGTTTCCCAGGCAAGCCGGGATGGCACCGCCTTGGGGTCGACGGAGTAGAAGTTCCGGCCGGTGGGAAGCACATTGACCAGCCCTCGCAACGGTGAGCCCGACGGCCCCGCAGCGATAAAACCACCGTCGAGTGCCCGCAGGATCTGGGTGATCTCGCATTCGGTCTGACGTAATCGGGGCACGACTTCCTCGGCAGCGAAGCGCAGCACTGCGGCGGCCTGGGCGCCGACCTTGGCGTCGTCGGCAATCTGGTCGACGGCTGTCGCATCCCAGCGCGCAGCCTGAAGTGCGGCCACTAGATCGCGCGCCTTCTGCTCGGCGACGTCAACAGAGCCACGTGTATCCGAGCCGTCCTCGGACAGGCCGAGAGCCTGGCGCAGGCCGGGCACTGACTGTTCGCCGCCGAACAACTGGCGTGCACGCAGAATGGCAAGCACCAGGTCCAGTTCGACAGAACCGTCGGGCGCCTGGCCGAGCACATGTAGTCCGCCCCGAATTTGAACATCCTTGATCTCGCATAGCCAGCCGTCGACGTGCAGCAGCATGTCGTCGAATACATCCTCGTCGGGCCGATCGGCCAACCCCAAGTCGTGATCCATCTTCGCGGCCCGCATCAGCGTCCAGATCTGCTGACGGATCGCCGGTAGCTTGCCCGGGTCGAGCGCGGCGATATTCGAGTGCTCGTCGAGTAGCTGTTCGAGTCGGGCGATGTCGCCATAGGTCTCAGCCCTTGCCATCGGCGGGATGAGGTGGTCCACCAGGACCGCATGGGCACGGCGTTTGGCCTGCGTGCCTTCACCGGGATCGTTGACCAAGAAGGGGTAGATCAATGGCAGGTCGCCGAGGGCGGCGTCGGATCCGCATGCAGCGGACATACCCAGGGTCTTGCCGGGCAGCCATTCGAGGTTGCCGTGCTTCCCCAAATGCACCACGGCGTCCGCGCCAAAATCCTTGTCCAGCCATCGATACGCCGCAAGATAGTGGTGGCTGGGCGGCAGATCGGGGTCATGGTAGATCGCTACAGGATTCTCACCGAACCCTCGTGGCGGCTGAACCAGAACCACGATGTTGCCCGACAGCATCGCCGCGATGACGATTTCGCCGTCGGGATCCTGGCTGCGGTCGACGAACAGCTCACCCGGTGGCGGACCCCAGTGTTCGACCATCGCGTCGGTCAGCTCGGCCGGTAGTGTCGCGAACCACTCTCGATACTCCTTGGCCGGCAGCCGGATCGGGTTCCCGACTAGCTGTGCGTCGCTCAGCCAGTCCTTGTCCTGCCCGCCGCGTGCTATCAGTGCGTGCACCAACGCATCACCGTCGCCTGAGGCGACAATCTTGGGTAGGCCCTCGGGTTCCCCGGCGTCGCCGATGTCATAACCGGCCGCCCGCATTGCGCGTAGCAGCGCGACCGCACTTGCCGGAGTATCCAGTCCGACTGCGTTCCCGATGCGTGCATGCTTGGTCGGGTAGGCGGAGAACACCAACGCCACCCGTTTGTCGGCCGTCGCGATACGGCGCAGCCGGGCATGTCGCACCGCCAGTCCGGCAACCCGCGCGCAGCGTTCCGGGTCTGGTACGTAAGAGATCAGCCCCTCACCGTCGATCTCTTTGAACGAGAACGGAACCGTGACGATGCGGCCGTCGAATTCCGGAACGGCTACCTGGGTGGCAACGTCGAGCGGGGACATCCCGTCGTCGCTGGAACTCCAGGAACTCCGCGATGACGTCAAGCACAAGCCCTGAAGGATGGGCACGTCCAACGCAGCAAGATGAGCGACGTTCCACTGGTCATCGATCCCGCCCGCGCCGACCGAACCGGGGTTGGCCCCGCCGGCCGCCAGCACCGTGGTCACCAACGCGTCCGCGGTTGCGAGCAGCTCAAGCAGTTCGGGGTCCGCGGTGCGCAACGATGCACAGAACACCGGCATCGGCGTTCCCCCCGCATCTTCGATCGCCTCACAGAGCGCCTCGACGTACTTTGTGTTGCCTGCCAGATGTTGCGCGCGGTAGTACAGCACCGCGATCAGCGGTCTGGCCGCGATGGCCTCTGCCGATTGCGCGGGCGTCCCCTGCCCTTCGGGCGTGGGCCCACCGATGGCGGCGCGCGTGCGTTCCAGCAGCCCCCATGTTGGGGTGCTCACCGGGAGGGCGAACCCGAAACCGGTCATCAGCAGGGTGTCGGACAGGAACGCATGCAATTGACGCAGATTCTCGACGCCGCCCTGCGCGAGGTACACGTGCGCTTCGAGTGCGACCCCGGCCGGCACCGTCGAATGGCGCATCAGGTCCGCGTCGGGAGCCTGCTCACCGCTGATCACCACAGCGGGCGGGCCCGCCGCCGCCACCTGATCGATGCCGTCCTCCCAGGCCCGGTAGCCGCCGAGGATCCGGACCACCACAATCTGCACGCCATCGAGCAACTGGGGCAGCTCCCCCTCGACCAGCCGCGACGGATTCGCCCAGCGATATGCAGCACCACTGGCACGGGCTGCGATGAGGTCGGTGTCCGAGGTCGACAGCAGCAGAACAGTTGGCGAACTCGGCGACTCGGGCACGCACCATTCGTACCCCATCGTGCACGGCACGAAGGTCAGAGCATCAGCATGTTGGACGAACACGAATGTCGCCTGCCCCGTTGACCGCGACCGGTTCTATTGCGCGGATGGCTGACTTCATGCGCCCGGTACCGTGGATGGATGGCCAGGGCAACCGATGCGGACGCCTGCCCTGGCACGCTACAGACCCACCGAGCCGCGGACGGCGAGCTAGCCCGGATCCGGTTGCCAGGCGGGATGATCACCGCCGCTCAACTCGAAGCGGTGGCGTGCGCCGCCAGCGATTTCGGATCCTCGACGATCGAAATGACCTCACGGGGCAACCTCCAGATCCGAGCCTTGCGCGATCCTGGCTCGGTCGCCGGACTTCTCTGTGAGGCGGGGTTGTTGCCATCGAGTACCCACGACCGCGTCCGCAACATCATGGCCTCACCGCTGTCGGGACGCCTTGGTGGTCACTGCGATCTCCGCGGCCTCGTAGTTGCCCTGGACTCTGCCGTGCAGCGCGATCCCCAGCTCAGCGAGCTGCCGGGCCGGTTCGTGTTCGGGCTTGACGACGGTCGCGGCGATATCTCCGGCCTCGGCACCGACGCAGGCATCCACGCCCTCGACGAATCCACCGCGGCCCTCCTGCTGGCCGGCCACGACACCGGGGTCCGGCTGAACCTCAGCGAAGTGATCGACGCCCTCGTGGCGGTAGCGAGGCAATTCACCCGGCTGCGCGGAGAATCATGGCGGGTAGCCGAGCTCGACGACCCGCTGATGTTGCTCGGAGGGCTCAGCGCAAGCGCGTCGGCCGGCAGAACATGGCCCACGTCGACGCGCCCGCCGGTCGGCTGGATTTCGCAAGCCGACGGGCGGGTCGCGCTGGGCGCCGCCGTTCGCCTGGGGGTCATCGATGCCGAGTCGGCGCGCTACCTGGCAGCACTCGACACGCCGATGTCCATCACGCCGTGGCGTTCGGTTCTGCTCTTCGACCTCGATGAGGACACCGCGGACGTCGCACTACGGGTCCTCGCCCCCCGAGGTCTGGTGTTCGACGACAACTCTCCCTGGCTGTCCCTGTCGGCGTGCACGGGAAGCCCTGGCTGCGAGCGCTCGGCGGCCGACGTGCGTGCCGACGCAGCGGCGGCCGTGACCGACACAGCCACCGAGCATCGGCACTTCGTGGGGTGCGAACGGGCCTGCGGTAGCCCCCGCCACGGTCAGGTCCTGGTGGCGAGCCCAGACGGCTACAGGCCGCGCAGCGCCCACCCGTAGGGTGAGCAGGTGCTCGACTACATCCGCGACCCGGCGGAGATCTACCGCCAATCGTTCGCGATGATCCGCGCCGAGGCCGACCTTTCCCGGTTCCCCGATGATGTGGCGAAGGTCGTCGTCCGGCTGATCCATACCTGCGGCCAGCTCGACGTGACAGAGCACGTGGCGTACACCGCCGACATCGTCAGGCGGGCACACGCCGCCCTGGCTGCTGGCGCCCCGATACTGTGCGACTCCTCGATGGTGACAGCCGGCATCACCCGGCCGCGACTTCCCGCCGACAACGAGGTGGTGTCCCTCGTCGCCGACTCCAGGGCTCGCCTGCTAGCAGACCGACTGAACACCACCCGCTCCGCAGCCGCGATCGACCTCTGGGCCGACCGGCTCGGCGGCGCGGTCATTGCCATCGGGAATGCGCCCACCGCGCTGTTCCGGCTGCTCGAGCTGATCGATGAGGGCGCCCCGTCGCCGGCAGCCGTACTCGGCGGCCCCGTCGGGTTCGTCGGCTCGGCGCAATCGAAGCACGAGCTGATCAACACCCCGCGCGACATGTCCTATCTGATAGTGAAGGGGCGGCGCGGCGGCAGCGCAATGGCGGCCGCCGCCGTTAATGCGATTGCGGCCCAAGGCGAATGAGCGAGCGGCCTGGAACCCTGTGGGGCGTCGGTCTTGGGCCGGGCGACCCGGAACTGGTGACGGTCAAGGCCGCCAAAGTTATCGGATCTGCCGATGTCGTCGCGTATCACAGCGCGCGCCACGGACGCAGCATCGCACGGTCGATTGCCGAGCCCTACCTGCGCGAAGGTCAGGTCGAGGAGCACCTCGTCTACCCGGTGACCACCGAAGCCTCCGATCACCGCGGTGGTTACCAGGGCGCCATGGAGGACTTCTACCGCGAATCTGCCGAACGCATCGCGGCGCACCTGACCGCGGGCCGCGATGTCGCCCTACTGGCAGAGGGCGATCCTCTCTTTTACAGCTCCTATATGCACATGCACACCCGGCTCACCAAGCAATTCGA
>JBMYXJ010000011.1:7444-17133 GCA_049608285.1 Mycobacterium sp.
GCCGCGTCTGCGGCGGTGGCCACCCCGCTCGTGCAGGGCGACCAGGTGCTCACCGTTCTGCCCGGGACTCTTCCCGCCGACGAGCTCCGACGTCGACTCGCCGATTCCGACGCTGCGGTGATACTCAAACTTGGACGGTCCTATCCCGCTGTACGGGAAGCACTTTCAGCATCCGGACGATTGGCGGAGACGTTCTATATCGAGCGCGCCAGCACCCCGCAGCAACGCATACTTTCAGCTGAGGAGGTCGAGGACGGGTCAGTGCCTTATTTCGCACTGGCGATGCTCACCGGCCGCCAACGCTCCGCAGTTACTGGCGGAACAGTGTCGGTTGTCGGCCTGGGCCCAGGTGACCTCGATTGGATGACCGCCCAAAGCCAGCGCGAACTGGAAACGGCCACCGATCTCATCGGGTACGGCCCCTACTTGGACCGCGTCAGCGTCCGCGATGGACAGAACAGGCATCCCAGCGACAACACCGACGAGCCCGCGCGGGCGCGATTGGCGTGCATGCTGGCCGACCAGGGCCGCACAGTTGCAGTTGTATCGTCTGGCGATCCGGGAGTTTTCGCGATGGGCACCGCGGTGCTCGAGGAGGCAAAGCAGTGGCCGAGTGTCGCCGTGCGGGTCATCCCCGCCATGACTGCCGCCCAAGCTGTGGCGAGCCGAGTCGGCGCTCCGCTGGGCCACGATTACTCGGTGATCTCACTATCCGACCGCCTCAAGCCGTGGAAGATCATCTCTCAGCGGCTGAGTGCGGCGGCTCAGGCCGATATGGTGTTGGCCATCTACAACCCGGCATCCAGAACCCGCACATGGCAAGTCGGCGCGATGCGTGAACTTCTACTGGAGCACCGCGACGCCGGCACACCCGTGGTCATCGGCCGTGATGTCTCGGGCCCCACCGAAAGCGTGAAGGTGGTCCGGCTCGCAGACCTGAGTCAAGACGATGTCGACATGCGGTGCCTGCTCATCGTCGGATCGTCTCAGACGCAGTGGTACGCCGGTGGCGACGGCTGCCCGGATCGCGTGTTCACGCCGCGCCGATACCCCCAAAGTTGACGTCGGGCGATGTTATGAGCATTCCCCGCAATCCGGCCGACATCACACCCAGATGGCTTGGAGAGGTGCTCGGCGCAAAGGTCAGCAACATCGACATCAAAGCCATCGGTACCGGGCAGACGGGTGCCACCTACCGCGTGACCGCGAGATACTCGATGGCGACCAAATCATCTGGCTTGCCGACAAGTTTCGCGGTCAAACTCCCCGCAGCGGACGACACGGTGCGCGAGCGGGTCGCCCTCAGCTACCGCTCCGAAGTGGAGTTCTACTCAACGGTCAGCCCACAGGTCGCCATCCCGGTACCAGATTGCCTCTACAGCGAGATATCCTCCGATGGAACTGATTTCGTACTTCTGATGGAAGATCTTTCCCCGGCGACACAGGGCGACCAAATCGCCGGCTGCAGCCCGTCCGAGGCGATACTTGCTGTCGAGGCGCTCGCCGGATTGCACGGCCCAAGCTGGTGCAGCCGACAATGGTTCGACCTGTCGTCGATCGTCATGCCGAAACCGGGCGATGCGGAAGCTGCCAAAGGACTCGGCGACATTGCCGTCATGGCTGCCGGGATCACCCTCGAGAGATTGGGTGCATCGGTCAGCAAGGAAGACCGCGACACGCTGGTCACCGCGATGAGCCTGGTGGCACCCTGGCTCACCGCGGAGCCGGATCGCTTCTCTCTGATGCACGGCGACTACCGCCTGGACAACCTGCTGTTCGATCCGGATTGCACCAGGGTGACAGTGGTTGACTGGCAGACTGTCGGACTCGGCCTGGCTACCCGGGACCTGGCGTACTTCGCGGCGACCAGCCTGCTGCCCGAGCTTCGTCCGACGGTTGAGCGTGACCTCGTCGAGCGTTACCACCGAGCGCTGCTACGTTACGGCGTGGCCGACTATGACAGCGAAACTTGCTGGCAGGACTACCGTCTCGGCATGCTGCAGGCGCCATTGATTACCGCATTGGGATTCGCATTCGCCGCATCCACCGAGCGCGGAGACGAGATGATCCTGACGATGCTGCGCCGTGGTTGCCGCGCCATCCGCGAGCTCGACACCATCTCATTGATCAGGTCCTACCAGTCGGCTTGACCACTGACCACTGGGTCACCGGCATAGCGGGTCGCCAGCCGGTGAAGGAGCCCACCGGTTCGCCGCGGTAGTGCTGAAATCGTCGCAGTTCCCCGCCGGCGCGGGAATACCACTGTGTAAGAATACTTTCCGACTCCACGGTCACCGCGTTGACCACGAGACGACCGCCGGCCGGAAGCTTCTCCCAGCACGCGTCGAGAAGCCCGGGCTGACTGACCCCGCCCCCGACGAAAATCGCCGCCGGCGATGCGGACGAGGCGAACGAGTCCGGCGCGTCGCCCATCAACTCGACCGGCACACCGAAGGCGCTGGCGTTCTCGACGATCCGCGTGCGACGGACTTCGCTGCGCTCGAATGCGATAGCACGACAACCGATTCCGCTACGGCACCACTCGATCGCGATGCTGCCCGAGCCCGCCCCGACATCCCACAGTAGCTCGCCAGGTCGCGGTGCCAGCGTCGCCAGCGAGACCGCGCGCATCGCCTGTTTCGTGATCTGCCCATCGTGGGCAAACGAGTCGTCGGGCAGCGTCGCAAACCGGCGCTCGTCCGGTAGGTACCGCACGGCCATCACGTTGAGGTCGTCCAGCTTGCCCGGCGGACGGGTAACCCACTCACGCGCCGTGGACGAGCGCCGCAACTCCCTCGCGCCGCCGAGCTGTTCGAGCACAGTAAGCTCAGAGTCACCACGCCCGGTGTCGGTGAGTAATCGTGCCAGCTCCGCAGGACTCGAGCGGTCGCGCGACAACACAATGGCCTGTCCCCCACGGCGAACCGCACTGTATGGTGCGGCGGCAACCAGGCTGATCACTTCGGTCTCCTGAACCGACCAGCCCAGACGCGAGCACGCCAACGTCACCGACGAGACATGCGGCAGCACCATGACCCGAGCTGGACCATACAGGCCGATGAGCGTATTGCCGACCCCGTGCAACAGCGGGTCCCCGCTGGCCAGCACGTGAATATCGCCGTCGGCGTCGTCGAGGATCGTCCGCAGCGCAGGCAACATCGGCGAAGGCCACGGGCGCTTTTGTGCCGATATGCCCGAGTCCACCAATTGCAGCTGTCGCAGCGAACCGTAAACCACCGTCGCCCGGGCCAACTCCGCCCGAGACGTGGGCGCCAACCCCGCGAAGCCGTCGGCGCCAATGCCCACCACAACGATGTTCGCGCACGCATTCATCGAGGCAACCTGCGCCACATCCATTGCGGCATCATCTTCATCCCGGTAAACACCGGCTTGAGGACCCACGGCACCCAGACCGTGCGGCAACCGGCCCTGCGCAATGCCCGCACCGTCGCCTCCGCCACCTGCTCGGGGCTGCGGGAGAACGGCGCGGGTGACATTCCCTGAGTCATCCGCCCGATGACGAAGCCCGGGCGCACCAGCAGCAACCGCACACTAGAGCCGTGCAATGCGTCGCCCAGGCCGCTGCAGAATCCGTCCAGACCCGCCTTGGCCGACCCGTAGACGTAGTTCGCCCGACGCACCCGAACACCTGCCACTGAGGAGAACACGACCAGCGTGCCCTGACCCGCCGAACGCATCGTGTCGGTGAGCACCGTCAGCAGAGCGACCTGTGCCACATAGTCGGTGTGCGCAATCGCTGCCGCATGCGCTGAGTCCTTCTCGGCACGAGCCTGATCGCCAAGGATGCCGAACGCCAGCACCGCAGTCCCGATGGGGCCGTACTGGGCTGTGATGGCGTCGACGACGCCGCGGTGCGAGGTCAGGTCGTCAGCATCGAAATGCTCGGTGTGCACAGATGCGGCGCCGGCATGCTCGAGAAGAGCGATCTGCGCGTTGAGGTCATCGGGCCTGCGGGCCGCCAACACCACGGTCGCACCGGGCGCCAGCCTCAGCGCGACTTGCAGCCCGATCTCACTGCGACCACCGAAGACAACGAGAAGCTCGCCATCCCTGTCCGATCGACGGCTACCGCCGTCGGGTTCCGATCGACGGCTACCGCCGTCGGGTTCCGATCGACGGCTACCGCCGTCCGTGTCCTTCACGATTGTGATTATGTCCTGCGCTAGCGTGGGAACCAATGGCGAACACAACTACGCGGCTGACCAACGACGCGCTGGCGTTTCTCACCGAACGCCATCTGGCCATGCTCACCACGCTGCGCTCGGACCAGTCTCCACACGTAGTCGCAGTCGGTTTCACCTTCGATCCGACGACACACATCGCCCGGGTCATCACCTCGGGCGGCTCCCAGAAGGCAGTCAATGCCGACCAGCGCGGCGTAGCGGTACTCAGCCAGGTCGACGGTGCTCGCTGGCTGTCCCTGGAGGGCAAGGCCAGCGTCCACACTGACATAGAGTCCGTCCGCGACGCCGAACGGCGCTACGCCCAGCGCTACCGCACTCCGCGCCCCAACCCCAAACGCGTGGTGATAGAAGTGCGCGTCGAGCGGGTGCTGGGTTCGTTGGATCTACTGGACCGCGGAACCGACTAGGCCTGGTCAGGGCACCGGTATCACGCTGAGGTCCCGCGGACGACTGTTCACCGATAATGCGCCGTCGGCGGTGACGATCACGATGTCCTCGATGCGCGCGCCCCACTGCCCGGGGAAGTAGATGCCTGGCTCGACCGAGAACGCCATCCCCTCCTGCAGCGGCAGCGAGTTACCGGCCACGATGTAGGGCTCCTCATGCACTGACAGACCTATACCGTGTCCCGTGCGGTGCACGAATGCCTCTGCCAGACCCGCGGCGGCGAGCACATCGCGTGCGGCCGTATCGACTTCTTCGGCGGTCACCCCCGGCCTCACTGCGTCGACGGCCGCACACTGGGCCCGCTGCAACACCGCATACTGCCGGGCGACCTCCGCATCGGGTTCGCCGAGGCTGTAGGTGCGGGTGCAATCTGAGTTGTAGCCCGGTTCGCAGGGGCCCCCGATATCAATCACGACGACGTCGCCGGCGCGCAGTTCACGATCTGAGCACTCGTGATGTGGGTCCGCGCCATGGGGGCCCGAACCGACAATGATGAATGCCACCTCCGAATGTCCTTCGGCGACAATCGCTTCAGCGATGTCGGCGGCCACCTGGGATTCGGTGCGCCCGGGAGCCAGGAACCCCGGCACACGCGCGTGCACCCGATCGATCGCCGCCCCGGCCTTGCGCAGTGCCTCGACCTCCGCGGGATCCTTGACCATCCGCAAAGTGCGCAGCACGTCGGTAGCCAGCACCGGTACCCTGCTGAGGAGGTCGGCAAACGGCAGCAGGTGCAGGGCCGGCATCGAGTCGGTGACGGCGACGGCAACGTCCGCGCCCCCGAGCGCGTCGATCACCAGGCGGTAGGGGTCTTCACCGTCCACCCAGTCACACACCGTGACCCCGAGCCCGGGCAATGCGGACTCCTCGAGCGATGCGAGTTCCAGCCGTGGCAGCACGATCGTCGGTTCGCCGCCGGCAGGCAGCACCAAAGCGGTAAGCCGTTCGAAGGTCTGCGCGCGCGACCCGGTGAGGTAGCGCAAATCATAGCCGGGCGTGACGATCAGACCTCCCAGCCCAGCGTTGGCGGCAGCGCGGGCCGCAGCGGCCAGCCGCCGGGCATACACATCGTTGCCGAATCGATCTTGCGTCATACGGTTCAGGCTAATCCCGGGCGTCCTCCCCTTCGCGAGCAGACACAATGTGGCAGAAACCACCCTCGGATACCTAGGGAGTTCGGGGTGCCCGCGAGTTCGGGGGGTGCCCGCGACTTCGGGGGCAAAGAGGCCGAGAATCTGGCCTGGCAGGATGGCGCGCATGACCTACAGCGAGGACCGAAGGATCCCGAATGAGTAAAGCCCCCTTGCTGCTCCTCGACGGCGCCAGCATGTGGTTCCGCTCCTACTTCGGGGTTCCGTCCTCGATCACCGCACCCGACGGCCGGCCCGTCAATGCACTTCGCGGCTTCCTGGACGCCGTCGCAACTCTGATTGCGCGCGAGAGACCGCACCGCCTGGTGGTGTGCCGCGACGACGACTGGCGCCCACAGTGGCGCGTCGACCTGATCCCCTCCTACAAAGCACAGCGTGTCGCCACTCCCGCCGACCAATCGAACGCCGGAGAGGAACCTGAATTAGAGGAGGTCCCTGACGATCTGACCCCTCAGGTCGACATGATCTTCGAGCTCCTTGCCGCATTCGGGATCGCCACAGCAGGGGCACCGGACGCCGAGGCCGACGATGTCCTGGGCACACTCGCGGATCGGGAACGTCGCGACCCCGTCGTGGTTGTCAGCGGTGACCGCGACCTCTTCCAGGTTGTGCGCGACGAGCCGGTGCCGGTGCGCGTGTTGTATCTCGGCCGCGGCTTAGCCAAGGCGACCGCCTACGGACCTGGAGAGGTCGCTGAGACTTACGGGGTGTCCGTCGAACGTGCCGGGCCAGCGTACGCAGAACTGGCGCTGCTGCGCGGAGACCCCTCCGATGGGCTGCCCGGCGTGCCCGGGATCGGGGAGAAGACCGCGGCGACGCTGTTGGCACGGCATGGATCCCTCGAACAGATCCTCATCGCCAGCCGCGACCCGGACTCCGCGCTCTCGAAGGCTCATCGCACCAAGCTGCTGACCGCCGCCGACTACATCGAGAAAGCAGAACCCGTCGTGCGGGTCGCCACCAACGCCGACGTCACGCTGTCCACCGAGACCGACGCGCTTCCCCTGGTAGCCGCGCAGCCGCGCGAAGTTGCAGAACTCGCGCAACGCTACGGCGTGTCGTCATCGATCAGGCGACTGCAGAAGTCGCTCGACGACCTGCCCGGCTGATCTCGGCTATTGGACTGCCGCTACTTCGGGCGGCCGACCTCATAGGTTCCGTCGTTGTCCTGGAACGTCACGGTCACCTGGCGTTTAGTGCCGTCGATACTGACCTCGCAGTTGAAGGTGTCCCCCTTTTTCACCGTGGGGCTCACACCGTCGTTGCACTTGACGCCGCTGACGTTCTTGGCGCCGTAACCGTTGGTCTCATTGGTCAGGATCTTCTGGACACCAGATTGCGCGGCGTTGACATCCAGCTTCGTGGTCACGAAGAAACCCGGTTTCCAGAAGCCGAGCAACAGGACCACGACGACGATGACGGCGGCGAGCAGACCGACGACACCCCCGATGACGGCCAGAGAACGCTTCGAGCTCTCCTCGGAACCAGGCGCGGGATATGCCCCGGCTGAGTACTGGCCGTACTGCCCCGGCTGCTGCCCATACTGACCGGGCTGCTGACCGGGCTGCTGACCGTACTGACCTGGCGGTTGCCCGTACTGACCGGGCTGCCCCGGCTGCTGGCCGTACTGACCGGGCTGCTGGCCGTACTGGCCGGGCGGCGGGTAAGCGGCGGGGTTGTACTCGGTCGGCTGCTGGCCGTACTGGTCGCCCTGCTGATACTGCTGCGGCGCGTACGCCGGCGGCTGCGTGGGCTGCTGGTATTGCGGGTACTGCTGCGGCGTGTACGCCGGCGGTTGCCACGACGGCTGCTCGCCGCCCTGAGCTTGCGGCTGCTCAGATCCCGGGGTGGGCGGCTGCCACCCCTGGCTGCCAGCCGATTCGCCGGCCGACTCGCCAGCCGATTCACCAGCCGACTTCGTCGGGTCAGATCCCTGCGGTCCGCTCATTTCTCTCCTTGCTCATCCGCGGCTGAAGTGCCGGTGTCTGGCCTGCTGCCACACACTACCCCGCATCAACAGCTACGACGCCGCGGCGAAGGTCGTTTATCGCGCGTTTCGCGGTCGCCCGCAACGTCGGTGAGGGACTGGCGTTGCGGACCTGGTCTGCCAAGTCCAGCACCTGACGGCACCACCTCACAAAGTCGCCCGCCGACATCGAGGACCTGCGGCCTCCGGTCGCGGCCGTGCTAGCGGCCTCCAGCGCCGAGGCCAGGTCGCCGGTACGGACCCACTTATGAATCGCAGCGACGAAACCGTCGTCGGGTTCACGGCTCTGCGTGATGTGGTGTCGTTGCTCGTCAGCCCGCAATTCTTTCCATAACCTGCGGGTTTGATTCAAAGCGCCGCGTAGGCGACCGCTGGGAAGGTCGGAACCGTCCGTTGGCCCCTGTCCCTCGCGACGAGACTCATAAAGCACCGTCGACAGCGCAGCGGCAAGCTCAGCCGCGTCCAGTCCGTCCCACACGCCGGAGCGCAGGCACTCGGCCACCAACAGGTCATTTTCGCTGTAGATGCGAGCCAACAGCCTGCCGTCATCGGTCACTGTGGGGTTCGCCGAACTGTCATTCGAAACCGCCATGTCCGCGCCCGCGGCGATGAATCCACGCTCGGTGAGCAACACCACGATCCGATCAAAGGTCTGTGCCAGGGAATTCGTCGCGACAGCAATCTTGGTGCGCAATTGTTCGTTGTCCCGTTCGAGCTTGAGATAGCGCTCGGCGACACGTGCCTTGTCTTCCCGGTCAGGCAGGTGGTGCGCACGATGAGCGCGCACCCGGGCACGCAGTGAGGCCAATTCAGGATCGATATCAGGCTCCTGTGGCGGACCACTTCTGCGGCCCCGGACCGAAGGGGCGCCACTGCCTGCCGCAGATCGCAAAGCCGACGCCAGGTCGCGCCTCGCCCGCGGATTGCGATGCTCAACCCGCTTTGGCAGCGGCATCGAACCCGTCGGCCCAGAAGCACTTGAGTAGTCCGCAGATGAGATCCGGCCTGCCCAACGGTGTTCGGACAGCACCAACGGCCTCGGATCGTCGTCATTTCGCGCGGGCTCGAGCACGACCGCCAAGCCGCAGCGACGCCCGTGGGTGATCGTGATGATGTCCCCACGACGCAGTGCGCTAAGCGCTTCATTGGCCACCTGGCGACGTTGCAGCCGCGACGCGCGCGACTGAGCACGTTCCCGCTGCGAGATCTGTGCCCGCAACCGGACGTAGTCAAGGATCGCCGAATTAGGTCCACCGAGCTCGGCTGCCAGCTCGCCGAGAAGCCGCTCTCCGCGCTCGACCCCGCGCACCAGACCAACCACCGACCGGTCGGCTTGATACTGCGCGAAAGACCGTTCCAACAGCTGGTGAGCCTGCTGTGGACCCATCTGGTGCACCAGATTGATGGTCATGTTGTAGGTAGGTGCGAACGAACTGCGCAGCGGAAAAGTCCGGGTCGAAGCAAGTCCGGCGATCTCGGCCGGGTCGGCGGTGCTCTCGTGGGGGGTCCACAACACGACGGCATGACCCTCGACGTCGATGCCACGACGCCCCGCCCGGCCCGTGAGCTGCGTGTACTCCCCCGGGGTCAACGGCATGTGCTGCTCGCCGTTGAACTTGACCAGGCGCTCCAACACCACCGTGCGGGCCGGCATGTTGATCCCCAGAGCCAGTGTCTCCGTGGCGAATACAGCTTTAACCAAGCCGGCGGTGAACAACTCCTCCACGGTGTGACGGAAGACCGGCAACATGCCTGCATGATGGGCCGCCAGACCGCGAAGCAACGCCTCACGCCACTCGTGGAAGTCCAGCACGATCAAATCGGAGTCGCTGAGGTCAGCCGTTCGGCGGTCGACGATTTCGGCGATACGACCCCGCTCCTCCTCGGTTGTTAGTCGCA
>JBMYXJ010000012.1:0-16191 GCA_049608285.1 Mycobacterium sp.
TCTTCTTCGGGAACGGTCGCGACATCGCGATCTTCGCGGGTTCCCGGACGGACGTCCACCGGCGTAACCATCTAGCAAGAATACCGGGGCCGCAGAACTGCGCTGAAACGCTACGGTAAGCCCGTGACTTCATCGCCCCGGGCGCCGTCGGGCGATCTGCCTGTGTCCCTACTTGCGAACAAGTACGAATTGACGATGCTTGCCGCAGCGCCGCGCACCGGCACGGTAGGGCGGCGCACCACGTTCGAGGTGTTCGCACGCCGCCTTCCCGAAGGCAGACGTTATAGCGTCACAGCCGGCACCACCCGATTCGTGGAAGCCTTGCAGCAGTTCAGATTCGACGCTGCGGCCCTGGACTCACTCACCGGCTTCCTGGACGCCTATACGCTCGACTACCTGACCGGATCGAGAGCCCCAACCGCCTCTATGGTCTACAAGCTGGTCGAAGTCGACGGTATCCCCGTGGAGAAGCGCAGCAGTCACAAAGAATCCCACGGCGGGCGCAAGCTCGCCCAGCGACTCGCCAAGACGACAGGAACGATCGTCGAGGAGGCCGTATATCCGGCACACCAGCCGCCATTGATCCCACCGGACCTCATCGCCAGGCCGCTGACTGTCCCCCTGGTGCGCGACGGAGAGGCGATCGCCGAGCCGGGGCTGAAAACTGCACGTGAGCGTGTCCGCCAGGGTTTGCGCAGCCCGCCGTGGGACGGCCCGAAACTTTCCAACGGCGCCCCCGCCGTCCCGACGCGAGCCATCGCCCCCGCGCGCGGCGAACGGCAGCGCCGGTGACCATCGAAACAGCTCAGGTCACCGAGCTACTGGCGACTGCGGTGGCAGCGCTGGGCGGCACGCAGCGAGACGGCCAAATCAAGATGGCCGAGGCTGTGGCCCACGCCTTCGACTGCGGCGAGCACCTCGCCGTTCAAGCCGGGACAGGCACCGGAAAATCGCTGGCCTACCTGGTGCCCGCGCTCGCGCACTCGGTGAGCGTCAACCGTCCTGTCATCGTGTCGACAGCGACGATCGCATTACAGCGCCAGTTGGTCGACCGTGATCTGCCCCGACTCGCCGACTCACTGTCTGGCAAGATTACTCGTCAACCGGAGTTCGCCTTACTCAAGGGTCGTCGAAACTACCTGTGTCTCAACAAGATACACAATGGATCCCAGCCTGGAACGTCGAACAGTTCAGCCGAACCCGAGGACCTGCCGCAGGAGGAGCTCTTCTCCCCGGCCGCTGTGAGCGCCCTGGGGCGCGACGTTCAGCGGCTCCTCGAGTGGTCATCAAGCACCGAAACCGGCGACCGTGACGAATTGAGCCCCGGAGTCCCGGACCGGTCATGGTCGCAGGTCAGCGTGTCAGCACGAGAATGCGTCGGGGCGGCCCGATGCCCCATGGGCGCAGATTGTTTCGCCGAGCGTGCGCGCGACCGGGCTAGTGGCGCCGATGTCGTGGTCACCAACCACGCACTGCTGGCCATCGACGCCATCGGCGATGGAAACGTTCTGCCCGAGCACGACCTGCTGGTTATCGACGAAGCACATGAGTTGGTGGACAGAGTCACCGGCGTCGCAACGGCCGAGCTGTCGGCGACCTCGCTAGCCGGCACGCAACGCCGAGCGGCCCGAGTTGTGAGCGCCGAGATCGCACAGCGACTGGAAACGGCTGCGGCAACCTTCGCTACGGCGATTCTCGACGCGCGCGGCGGCCGCATCGACCTGCTCGACGAGGACATGGCCAGTCATCTGACAGCGCTACGCGACGCCGCGACTAGGGCCCGAACCGAGATCGACACCGCCGCTAGCGATCCAAAGACGGCACTCGCGCGCACCGAAGCGGCGACCGCGCTCGCTGACGTCATCGATACCGCATCACGGATCCTCAGCTCGTTCGTTCCGGCAGTTGCTGACCGCACAGACGTCGTATGGGTCGACCACACCGACGACGGCCGCTCCGGCACCCGCGCAACGCTGCGTGTCGCCCCGCTATCGGTAGCGGGTCTGTTGCGCGGCAGACTGTTCCGATCTTCGACCACGGTGCTGACCTCAGCGACATTGACCATCGGCGGTAGCTTCGACGCGATGGCATCAGCGTGGGGCCTGGACTACGCCGATGAAGATCCCGACGCTGCCGAACCCAAAGTGCAATGGCGCGGGCTGGACGTGGGCTCACCGTTCAACCATGCGAAGTCGGGCATCCTGTATGTCGCCGCTCATCTACCCCCGCCCGGCCGCGACGGCACCGGATCCACCGAGCAGCTGGACGAGATCGCATCGCTGATCGCAGCGGCAGACGGCCGGACGCTCGGGCTGTTCTCCTCAATGCGGGCGGCCAGGGCAGCTGCCGCGGTGATCAACGAGCGACTCGACACACCGGTGCTCTGTCAAGGCGACGACAGTACCTCGGCTCTGGTGCAACGATTCGCGCAGGACGAGGCAACCTCACTGTTCGGGACACTGTCGCTGTGGCAGGGCGTCGACGTGCCTGGCCCTTCACTGTCGCTTGTGCTGATCGACCGGATTCCATTCCCACGCCCCGATGATCCGTTGCTGACCGCACGTCAGCGCGCCGTCGCCGCCCGGGGCGGCAACGGATTCATGGCTGTTGCCGCGAGTCACGCAGCCCTGTTACTCGCTCAAGGGGCCGGTCGGCTGCTGAGGCGAGTCGACGACCGTGGCGTTGTGGCCATCCTGGATTCGCGGATGGCGACCGCGCGCTACAGCGGGTTCCTGCGCGCGTCCCTGCCCCCTTTCTGGGCAACCACCGATGGGACGTCGGTGCGGGCAGCACTGCAACGGCTTCACGCTCCGAAGTGAAATTCGCAGCCATTCGGGCACAGCATCTGCCCCCGGGTTCACTATCCTGGAATCGGAGTTTCGGCACGTGCCCCCCAGACCGCCGAGTGACCACTGAAAGGCGGCGTCGATGAGTTCGTCCGTCCGTCGAGGAAACCTCGTGGGCACCATTCTCACGACCATTGCGGTGCTGGTCGGCACCGGGTGCTCAACCACGCTGCAGGGCAACGCAGTGTCAGTTTTCGACGACCCGTTTAGAGTCGCCGGACTTCCGGCGACCGACGGGCCCACCGGTCTTCGGCCCAACGCCGAAAACCCCGCACGCGACGTGCAGGGAACTGACGGTGGGGAGATCGACTGGCTGGGCGGACATGCGATCAGCGATATCGAGCAGTACTGGGAGATTGCCTACCCGGAGACCTTCGACGACGAGTTCGACCCCGCGGAGGCGCTGGTCTCGTTTGACGCCAGCAACTTCGATGGCGAGTTCTGCGGGACAGACACTTACGGTCTGGTCAACGCAGGTTTCTGTTACTCGGACAGAACACTGGGTTGGGACCGCAGTGAGCTGTTGCCCGACCTGCACCGCGCATACGGCGACATGGGAGTGGCGTTGGTGCTTGCACACGAGTACGGCCACGCCGTGGCGCATCAAGCCGGCATGTCCGGAAAGAACATCCCGACCCTGGTCGGTGAGCAACAGGCCGACTGCCTATCCGGCGCGTATATGCGCTGGGTGGCCGAGGACAACTCGCCCAGATTCACCCTGAATACCGGCGAAGGGCTCAACAAAGTGTTGGCAGCCGTCATTTCTTTCCGGGATCCGCTGCTCAACGAGGGAGATCCTGACGCCGGCGTTGACGAGCACGGCTCGGCATTCGAGCGGCTCTCAGCGTTCCAGTTCGGTTTCACCGATGGCCCGTCAGCTTGCGAGGGCATCGACCTGCGCGAGATCGCTCAACGGCGCGGCGACCTGCCGGTGCTGCTGCCCGAGGACCAGACCGGGGAGTTGCCAGTGAATGAGGAGTCGGTGCGTTCGATCGTCGAAGCAATGGGAATCCTGTTCTCACCCGCTGATCCGCCGGCGCTCAGCTTTGACATCGCCGACGCCGAGAACTGCGCCGATGCTCGACCCAGCCCGCCGGCCTCGTTCTGCCCAACGACCAACACCATCACCGTTGATCTGACCGAACTCCAGGTGATGGGCTCCCAATCGACCCGGCAGGACGGAAGCAGCCTGGCTGTTGGCGATAACACGGCCTACTCGGTACTCGTCTCCCGGTATGTGACTGCGTTGCAGCGAGAACGAGGTGGTGTGACACTCGACAGCGCGAACGCCGCCTTGCGGACGGCGTGCCTCACCGGGGTGGCCACGACAGAGATGACCACGGAGGTCGTCATGCCCGATGGCGACACCATCGCGCTGACCGCAGGCGATGTCGACGAAGCCCTGTCCGGCATACTCACCAACGGCCTGGCCGCCAGCGATGTAAACGGCGAGTCCGTGCCTTCTGGGTTCTCCAGGATCGACGCCTTTCGTCTGGGCGTGCTCAGCGACGTCGAACGCTGTTTCAACCGTTTTCCATGAGCATCATGCCCGCGCGACAAGACCCTCGGCGTGCCATGCGCGCCGGTTATCGCACCTGGTAGGGGGTGGATAGGTGAGAGTCGGTCGTATCGAGATCGATAACGTTTCGCCGGTGGTGTCTGGCGGGCGGTTCCCCGCCAAGGCGGTCGTCGGTGAGGTTGTGCCTGTCACCGCGACCGTGTGGCGAGAGGGCCACGAGGCCGTGTCGGCCACTCTGGTGGTGCACTACCACGGAGCCGCCTATCCGTCCTTGGCCGACGAACCACCTGGGCGCGTCCGGGCGGCTGACCTCTCGTCCATCCAGGATGCGGTCAACTCGCCCTCGCGCGTCCGGCCCATCACCGCGCCGATGGCGCAGGGCCGCACACCCGATGTGTTCCATGGGCATTTCACTGCCGATTCGGTCGGTTTGTGGACGTTCCGCGTCGATGGCTGGGGCGACCCTTTCGCGACCTGGCGATCAAGCGTCATCGCCAAGCTCGATGCCGGACAAAGCGAAGGCGAGCTGTCCAACGACTTGTTGATAGGAGCGCGGTTGCTCGAGCGCGCGGCAACCGGCGTGCCGCCTCAGATGCGGTATCCGGTTTTGCATGCCGCGGGACGGCTGCGCGAGCGCGGCGATCCGTTCTTGCGCGCAGGCGCAGCCCTCGCACCTGAGGTCACCGACTTGATCGACAGTTATCCGCTGCGCGAGTTGATCACCCGCGGCCAACAGCACGGCGTGTGGGTGGATCGACGACAGGCAGGTTTCAGTTCGTGGTACGAGTTCTTTCCCCGGTCCACCGGTGGCTGGGACAATGCTGGAAATGCCGTGCACGGAACATTCGCCACAGCAGCCGAAACGCTGCCCCGGGTGGCCAGGATGGGCTTCGACGTCGCGTACCTACCGCCCATCCATCCGATCGGACATGTGCACCGAAAAGGCCGCAACAACAGCGTTGCCGCAACGCCCGGTGACGTCGGCTCGCCGTGGGCGATCGGCAGCGACGAAGGCGGCCACGACGCGGTGCACCCGGCGCTGGGCACCATCGACGACTTCGACGCGTTCGTCGCCGCCGCGGGCAACAACGGCCTCGAGGTGGCTCTGGATCTGGCCTTGCAATGCGCACCGGATCATCCATGGGCGCGGGACCATACCGAGTGGTTCAACGTGCTCCCCGACGGCACCATCGCCTACGCCGAGAACCCGCCGAAGAAGTATCAGGACATCTACCCCCTGAACTTCGACGACGACCCCGTGGGCATCTACGAGGAAGTCCTACGCATTGTCGGGTTCTGGATATCACACGGGGTCAAGATCTTCCGGGTCGATAACCCACACACGAAGCCACCGAACTTCTGGGCCTGGCTGATCGGCGAGGTCAAGAACATCGACCCCGAAGTGCTTTTCCTGGCCGAGGCATTCACCCGGCCCGCCCGGTTGTACGGGCTAGCTAAGATCGGGTTCACCCAGTCCTATACGTATTTCACCTGGCGGACCGCGAAATGGGAGCTCACCGAATTCGGTCAGCAGATCGCCGAGCACGCCGACTACGCGCGGCCAAATCTATTCGTCAACACACCCGACATTCTGCACGAGAGCCTGCAGCATGGGGGACCCGGCATGTTCGCAATACGGGCGGTCCTTGCGGCAACCATGAGCTCGGTATGGGGAGTGTATTCCGGATACGAACTGTTCGAGCACCGTGCAGTCCGCGAAGGCAGCGAAGAGTATCTCAACTCCGAGAAGTACGAACTACGTCCTCGCGATTTCGACGCCGCGTTGGGCGACGGCGAATCCTTGGAACCGCTCCTCAGCCGACTCAACGAGATTCGACGCCTACACCCCGCTTTACAACAGCTACGCACCATCACGTTCCACCACGTGGACAACGACGCGCTGCTGGCTTTCAGCAAGTTCGATCCGGTCACCGGCGATCAGGTCCTAGTGGTGGCAACCCTCAACCCGTTCGGCCCAGAGGAAGGCACGCTCTGGCTGGACATGGCGGCGCTCGGCATGGACCAAGGGAGCCGTTTCTGGGTACGCGACGAGATCACCGGAGACGAATACCATTGGGGCCACGCCAATTACGTACGCCTAGACCCTGTCCGAGCGGTGGCCCATGTGCTCAACATGCCTCAGATTCCCACCGATCAACGATTCGACCTGCTGCGCCGGGAGTGACCACATGAACAATGCTCCCGACCTCACGAACGGGGTCGAAGACTCGCACCTGCGGCCCCACACCGCCGACCTCAACCGCCTGTTGGCCGGTGAGCACTACGATCCGCACTCTGTGCTCGGCGCCCATGAGTACGGCGATCACACGGTCATTCGTACCTACCGCCCGCATGCCGCAGCGGTTGATGCGGTGATCGGCGGCCGACGCCATCGGTTCGAGCACCTCGAGTCGGGCCTATTCGCCGTCGACCTGCCGTTCGCCGACCTGGCCGACTATCGCCTCGAGATCAGCTATGACACCGGCGGCAATAGCCCAAATGTTCAAACCGTCGCCGACGCCTACCGTTTCCTGCCCACCATGGGCGAGGTGGACCTGCACCTGTTCGCCGAAGGACGCCACGAGCGGCTTTGGGAGGTTCTCGGAGCGCATCCCCGGAGTTTCACCACACCAGACGGCGTGGTCGAGGGTGTCTCCTTTGCGGTATGGGCTCCGAATGCCAAGGGTGTCAGCCTGCTCGGGGAGTTCAATCACTGGGAAGGCAACGAGGCACAACTGCGCGCACTCGGCTCCACGGGCGTGTGGGAATTGTTCTGGCCCGGCTTCCCGATCGGCGGACTGTACAAGTTCCGGGTACACGGCGCTGATGGGATGGTTTCCGATCGCGCCGACCCGATGGCATTTGCCACCGAGGTGCCGCCCCAGACGGCCTCCCGCGTAACCCGAAGTGAATACACCTGGAGCGATGACGGCTGGATGGCCGGCCGCGCGTTGCGCAACCCGGTATTCGAGCCGATGAGCACCTATGAGGTTCACCTGGGCTCGTGGCGACCTGGGCTGAGTTACACGGCCCTGGCCAGCCAACTCACCGAATACCTCGTCGAGCACGGGTTCACTCACGTCGAGATGCTGCCCGTTGCAGAGCATCCGTTCGGTGGGTCGTGGGGTTATCAGGTCACCTCCTACTATGCGCCGTCTTCGCGGTTCGGCACGCCCGATGAGTTCCGCCATCTCATCGACACCCTGCACCAAGCCGGCATCGGCGTCCTCATTGACTGGGTGCCAGCCCACTTTCCGAAGGACGCCTGGGCACTCGGGCGCTTCGACGGCACCGCCCTTTACGAGCATGCTGATCCGCACCGTGGTGAGCAACTCGACTGGGGCACATATATTTTCGACTTCGGTCGCGCCGAGGTCCGCAACTTCCTGGTCGCCAATGCGCTCTACTGGCTGCAGGAGTACCACATCGACGGCCTACGGGTAGACGCCGTCGCATCGATGCTTTACCTCGACTATTCCCGCCCTGCCGACGGGTGGACACCAAACATCTACGGCGGCCGCGAGAACCTCGAGGCGGTGCAGTTCTTGCAGGAGATGAATGCCACCGTCCACAAAGTAGCCCCTGGAATCGTCACAATCGCCGAAGAGTCCACCTCCTGGCCTGGCGTAACCCGCCCGACCAACCTTGGTGGGCTTGGTTTTTCGATGAAGTGGAACATGGGCTGGATGAATGACACTCTGGCCTTCATCCAACGAGACCCGATCCACCGCAGCTATCACCACCAAGAGATGACGTTTTCGATGCTGTACGCGTTCAGCGAAAACTACGTCCTGCCGATCAGCCACGACGAGGTGGTGCACGGTAAGGGCACGCTCTGGGGCCGGATGCCGGGCAACAACCACATGAAGGCGGCAGGAATCCGCGGGCTGCTTGCCTACCAGTGGGCGCACCCCGGTAAGCAACTGCTTTTCATGGGCCAGGAGTTCGGCCAACGCGACGAGTGGTCCGAGGAACGCGGGGTCGACTGGTTTCAGCTCGACGAGAAGAGCTTCTCGGAGGGAATCCTGCGGATGCTGACCGACGCCAACGCGGTTTACCGCAGCAGCCGGGCGCTGTGGTCACGTGACGCCCAAGCTGAGGGATACTCCTGGATCGACGCCAACGATTCGGCCGGGAACGTGTTGAGTTTTCTGCGGTTCGGCGATGACGGCTCGACGATGGCGTGCGTATTCAACTTCTCGGGCTCTGAACACTCGCAGTACCGGCTCGGCCTGCCGCACACCGGCACCTGGCGCGAGGTCCTCAACACCGATTCCGAGGCATACCACGGATCGGGCATTGGAAACTATGGCGCCGTCACGGCAACCGCGGAACCATGGCACGGCCGCCCGGCGTCTGCGGTCATGGTGTTGCCACCGTTGGCCGCTCTCTGGTTCGAACCCGCCTGAGTCAGCCCGCGCGTAATGGTCCCCTAAACACCGCGAGCAGACGCGAACTCGCACACTTGCCAAGAATTTCGTGCGAGTTCACGTCTGCTCGGCGCAGTGGAACAGGTCAGTACAGCGCGTTGGCCAGATTGCGGCGGCCCGCGATGACCTCGGGGTCGGCCGGATCGAACAGGTCAAACAGTTCGATCAGTCGCGTCCGCGCTTTCGTCCGGTCGTCGCCGGCAGTGCGTTTGACCAAGCCGATCAACCGCTGAAAAGCAGCTTCGGCATCTTGGGCGAGGATCTCGACATCAGCAGCGGCCAACGCCGCATCGACGTCAGTGGGCGACGCATCTGCGGTCGCCACCGCGTCCCGCGGGTGTGTGGTGGCCCGTTGCAGAAATCCGATCTGGCGCACAGCGCCCTTGGCCTCGGCGTGATTCGGATCGGCGTCGAGAATTGCCTGGTAGGCGGCACGTGCCGATTCGAAATCTCCGGTGTCGAGATGACCTCGTGCCGCTTCGAGTTCAGGGGCGACCTGCTCAGGCTGGTCGGTGTCTGCCGCACCGCCAAGCTTTCCGGCTGTGGTGCTGAGCAACGAGTCGATCCAGCGCCGAAGCTGCTCTGGCGGCTGCACACCTTGGAAGTTGGACAGTGGCTGACCGGCGGCTAGCGCCACCACCATCGACACCGAGGTAACGCCGAACATCTGCGCCACCCGCGGTGCGGTATCGACGTTCACCGTCGCCAAGGACCACTTGGGGCCGTCGGCGGCCGCGAGGTCTGCGAGCGCATCCCCCAGTTGGGCGCTTGCCTCGCTACGCGGGGACCACAGCAGTACCACGACCGGTACTTCGTTCGAGCGAACCAGCACCTCGGCTTCCAGGTTCGCTTCGGTGATCTCCACCCCGCCTCGCAGCGTTCCTGGTGACGAGCCAGGTGCGGCGCCCTCGCCGGGTGCTGCCCGCTGTTTGAGTGCCGACAGGTCGACCGCACCAGCCATAGCCGGCGCGATTGGGGGTCGAGGACGAGTCACGAGATCAAGTCTGTCACGTTGTTTCGGTCACCTTCTGTCCCGGTTGCCCTACGCCCGGCCCCGTCTGGGTCGCCGCCCGTTGGAACCTCCATCCGACCGCTCCGATCAGCCCATATGAGGAAGATCACACTGCCCAGCGGCACAACGCTCCCCAGCAAAGCCAGCAACCATGTGCCCAGTCCCCACTTGAATGCCATACCGGCCAGTAACGCCGCCAAAACGAAAGCGATGAAAACCCCCCCGTGCAATGGGCCGAAGATTTTTACTCCGACTTCGGTACGCGGAGAACCCAGGTACTTGAAGTACATGCCGATCAGCAGTCCGACCCAGCTGAGCGCCTCGGCGCACGCGATCAACCGGAACCATCCCGCCATATTGCGCATCTCGAATGGGCTTGTCATCGCCCCCATTGTGCCGGATCCGTGCCGGATCGCCACCGCCGCTACTACGTAGCGTCGTTGACCGTCGTCGCGGTTCAGGGGCGTCGCAGGATCAGGGCATCGCCCTGCCCCCCGGCGCCGCAGAGTGCAGCAACGGCGTATCCGGGCCGTCCACTTTCCCCGTCGCTTCGCTCGCCCTGCCGGCGTGCCAACTCCAGCGCCGCATGCAGCGTGATCCTGGCGCCGGACATGCCGATCGGGTGTCCGATTGCGATGGCGCCGCCGTCGGTGTTGACCCGGTTGGGGTCCAGCCCCAGCTCCTTGGTCGAGGCGAGCGCAACGGCCGAGAAAGCTTCGTTGATCTCGATAACATCCAGGTCGTCGAGACCGATGCCCTCCTTGGCGACCGCTTTGCGAATCGCGTTGGCGGGCTGACTCTGCAGTGTCGAATCCGGCCCGGCAACCACGCCGTGCGCACCGATCTCACACAGCCAGCTCAGTCCGAGCTCCTCAGCTTTCGCCTTATTCATGACGACGACCGCGCATGCGCCGTCAGAGATTTGGGACGCCGAACCAGCGGTGATGGTGCCGTCCTTGCGGAACGCCGGCTTGAGCCCGGCCAGCGACTCTGCCGTGGTATTGGCCCGGATGCCTTCATCCTCGGCGAATTCGATCGGATCACCCTTGCGCTGCGGGATGCTCACAGGCAGGACTTCGTCGACGAAGACGCCGTCTTTCCAGGCCGCGGCTGCCTTCTGGTGCGAGGCGGCGGCATACGCATCCTGTTCGGCGCGGGTGAACTGGTCGACGTCGTTGCGCTGCTCGGTGAGCGCACCCATCGGCTGGTCGGTGAACACGTCGTGCAGCCCGTCGTAGGCCATGTGATCGAGCACGGTGACATCGCCGTATTTGTAGCCTGAGCGGCTGTCCATCATCAGGTGCGGCGCGTTGGTCATCGACTCCTGACCACCGGCGACAATCACGTCGAATTCGCCGGCGCGGATCAGCTGGTCGGCCAGCGCGATCGCGTCAATGCCCGACAGACACATCTTGTTGATCGTCAACGAGGCGACATCCCAGCCGATGCCGGCACCCACCGCGGCCTGCCGCGCCGGCATCTGCCCGGTCCCGGCGGTCAGTACCTGGCCCATGATCACGTATTCGACCAAGGACGCCGGCGCGGCTACATCCGGGAAAGCCTTCTTGAGCGCGCCGGCGATGGCCAAAGCTCCCAGATCACTACCGGAAAAGTCCTTCAGTGAACCCATGAGCTTGCCGACCGGTGTGCGGGCTCCAGCAACGATCACCGACGTTGTCATACCTACCTCCAGCGGGTTTTGAGCGGCTTCAGACCGGCTGGTCAAGGCTATACATCAGCACTGACCTATTCGAAACCGATGTCATTAGGTTACCTTTGCGATATGACCGCGGAGCAGACTGACGCACGTCCTGTGCTGGCCACCGCGCTGGTCACCGCGATTGACCACGTCGGCGTCGCGGTGCCGGACCTGGATGTGGCCATCCAGTGGTATCACGACCACCTCGGCATGATCGTGTTGCACGAAGAAGTCAACGAGGATCAGGGCGTGCGCGAGGCGATGTTGTCGGTACGGGGCGCGCCGCTAGGTAGCGCTCAACTGCAGTTGATGGCGCCTATCGACGACACCTGCACTATCGCCAAGTTCATCGACAAACGCGGTCCGGGTCTGCAGCAGTTGGCTTACCGCGTCAGCGACATCGAGGCACTGACCGACCGCCTGCGCAGGCAGGGTGTCCGGTTGCTCTATGACGCGCCGCGGCGCGGCACCGCGAACTCCCGGATCAACTTCATCCACCCCAAAGATGCGGGTGGAGTACTCATCGAGCTTGTCGAGCCGACCAGTCAGAGCTCAGGCAGCGCAGGGCACTAGGACCACCTTCGCGTCGGCCCTCGGTTTGCGCGCTGTGTCCAGCATGGCGTGTGCCAGTGTCGACGGTCTTCGACTCCCTGAGACCCGAGGACATCACCTGAATCCGCCGGCCACACCACTACGTGCGAGGTGCCAGGCCTGATTTCTTGGTCGCAACCGGGACACCGGTAGGCCTTCGTCGCACTCACCGCAGGCACGGGACGCACCTCGTAATCTCTCCCGTCGGCGCCCACCTCGACTCGCCGACTCGCGGGCAACCGATTAGGGCCGTTTGCTTTCCGCCTCTTCGCCTCTCTGGCGAATGTGGCCCGACGCCTCGCCATCAGAACAACCGGAACTCGTTGCTATCCATACCACGCATCTGGTCGTAATCTAGTGTCAGGCAACGTATCCCGCGATCCAGTGCAAGTGTGCGCGCCTGCGGCTTGATCTGCTGGGCTGCAAAAACACCCGCCACCGGAGCGAGCAGAGTGTCACGGTTCAACAGCTCGAGGTAGCGGGCGAGTTGTTCCACCCCGTCGATCTCACCGCGGCGCTTGATCTCCACAGCCACCGCGCCGCCCTGTTCGTCACGGCACAGAAGGTCCACCGGGCCGATCGGGGTCATGTACTCGCGGCGGACCAACGTGTAGCCGGCACCAAGCAACTCGACGTGTTCGGCAAGCAGCACCTGCAGGTGGGCCTCCACACCGTCCTTGACCAACCCCGGATCGATACCCAGCTCGTGTCTGGAATCGTGCTCGATGCCCTCGACGGAGATGCGTAGTTGTTCGCCGGCCTTGTTCTCGACCACCCACACTGGATTGTCGCCGTCGAGGTCCTCGACGAGCCAGCACGGTGGGCTCATCCAGTTCAGCGGCTTGTAGGCCCGGTCGTCGGCATGCACGCTGACCGATCCGTCAGCCTTGAACAGCAGCAGTCGCCGAGCTGACGGCAAATGCGCGGTAAGTCGACCGACGTAGTCGACGGTGCACTGGGCGATCACGAGACGCACCTGGACCACCTTAAAGGTCGATCGTCGAACACCGATCGTCGAACACCGAACGTCGAAGGTCGACGGTCAATCCGCCGGATGTCCACTCGGGATTCGAGGACACAGCGATCGGTGCCGAGCCGCCGGGCAGCGGCCGCTGGCATCCGGAACCCGGTTCCCGACTCTTCGATGTCGCTTTTCCGCCAGTGATGTCGGTGGCCACGTGTAATTGTCGATGTCATGCACACCGACTTCGACCGTTGCTCCCGGGCCGTTCAGGCCAAGGACGCACGGTTCGACGGTTGGTTCGTCACCGCCGTGCTGACCACAAAGATCTACTGCCGGCCCAGTTGCCCGGTCCGGCCACCGTTCGCCCGCAACATGCGTTTCTATCCGACTGCCGCAGCCGCTCAGCGAGCGGGCTTCCGCGCGTGCAAACGATGCAGGCCGGACGCCTCACCGGGCTCTCCCGAATGGAACGTGCGCGGCGATCTCGTCGCCAGGACGATGCGGCTGATCGCCGATGGCGTCGTCGACCGCGATGGCGTGGTCGGATTGGCGGCCCGAGTGGGGTACACCGTGCGTCAACTCGAGCGTGTCATGCAGTCCGAGGTGGGGGCTGCTCCCCTGGCGCTGGCCAGGGCACAGCGAAGCCAGATGGCTCGTGTCCTCATCGAGACCACCGACATGCCATTCAGCGATGTTGCATTCGCGGCGGGCTTCTCCAGCATCCGCCAGTTCAACGACACCGTACGTAAGGTGTGCGATCTGACGCCGACCGTGCTGCGCCACAAGGCCCGAACCCGGGCCGACCGAGCCGCGGCCGTCGGTACCGGAGTCATGTCGCTGCGGCTACCTGTGCGTGCCCCGTTCGCCTATGAAGGACTGTTCGGGCATTTGGCGGCCAGCGCCGTCCCCGGCGTCGAGGAAGTGCGCGACGGTGCATATCGGCGGACGCTGAGATTGCCCCACGGCGATGCGATCGCCACATTGCGCCCCCATCCGGATCACGTGCGATGTCAGTTGGTGGTGGACGACTTCCGCGACGCAGCGGCCGCGATCGCCCGGTGCCGGCGATTGCTCGACCTGGATGCCGACCCCGAGGCCGTCGTGGATGCGCTCAGCGCCGACGAGGATCTCTGCGCGTTAGTCGCGAAGGCTCCCGGGCAGCGCATCCCGCGCACCGTCGACGAACACGAACTCGCTATCCGGGTCGTCCTGGGCCAGCAAGTGTCGATGGAGGCGGCGCGCACCCACGCCGGAAGGATCGTGGCAGCCTACGGCCGGCCGATCGACGACACCGGCGGACAGCTGGCGCACGTATTTCCCGCCACCGAGGACCTTGCCGACATCGACCTACGGTACTTAGCATTCCCGAAGTCCCGCCGGCGGTCGTTGGCTTTGTTGATCGCTGCGCTCAACAATGGGGACATCGTGCTCGATTCCGGATGTGATTGGAATCGAGCGCGAGAACAGCTGCTGGAACTTCCTGGGATCGGCCCCTGGTCCACGGAGATGGTCGCGATGCGCGGCCTCGGGGATCCCGATGCGTTCCCAGCATCCGACCTGGGCGTGGCCGTCGCAGCCCGGCAGATCGGGTTGCCTTCGACGCCAAGACAACTCGTCGAACGCAGCATGCGGTGGAGACCATGGCGTTCCTATGCCACGCAGCACCTTTGGACCGCCCTCAACCACTCCGTTAACCAGTGGCCCCCGAAGGAGAAACAATGACGCACACCTCATACCGGACGCTGGACAGTCCGGTCGGCACGCTGACACTAGCCGGCACTGCAGGACGGTTGAAGCATCTGCGAATGGTGGATCAAACGTATGAACCCGACCGGACCGACTGGGAACCCGACGACACTGCGTTCGCAGACGCCGTGATGCAGCTCGAGCAGTACTTCGACGGAGAACGCACCCAGTTCGAACTTGAGCTGGATTTGGTGGGCACCGCGTTCCAGCGGCGGGTGTGGTCGGCGTTACTGACGATCCCTTACGGAGAGACTCGTACATACGGACAAATCGCCGCGCAACTCGACGCCCCGGGGGCATCGCGTGCTGTCGGACTCGCCAACGGCCACAACCCGATCGGCATCATCGTGCCTTGCCATCGGGTAATCGGCGCGAATGGCAGCCTCACCGGATACGGCGGCGGCCTGAGCAGAAAACGCACACTTCTCGATATGGAGAAACGTAAGGTTTCGCCCATTTCGACACTATTCGACTGAAACCCACTTGGCTCACGATTCGCGGTTCGGTCGGGATAGTCGAGGCGCGGAGCCGGCGCCGAGCCAGTGAGAGGGTCCCGGTTGGTGGTCCAGTCGCTATGCGGCTTGGGGTTGGTGGGTCGTGGTCCACTGTAGGGCGTATTGGCTCGGGGTGAGTTCGCCGTGGGCGGTGTGTGGTCGGTTGGTGTTGTAGTCGATCCTCCAGTCTTCGATGATCACTTGGGCTTCCAACAAGGAGTCGAAGCGCCAGGCGTTGAGCAGTTCGTCACGCAGGCGGCCGTTGAACGATTCGACCCAGGCGTTCTGCCACGGTGAGCCCGGATCGATGAACAGCGAACCAGCACTGTGGAATCGGCACCAGTCGCTTACAGCGTGGGCGACGAACTCGGGCCCGTTGTCGAAACGGACATAGGCCGGTGCCCCGTGGACACCTGCGAGCCGATCGAGCACAGCGACGACACCGTCGGCGTTGATGCTGCGGTTGACCTCGATGGCCAGGGCTTCGCGGGTGAACTCGTCGATGACGTTGAGCAGCTTGAGGGTGCGCCCGTCAGCGGTGGTGTCGAATTGGAAGTCCATCGCCCAGATCACGTTCGGGCGGATCGGCGACATCGCGCCCACCGCGACGCCGATCCCGGTCAACCGCTTCTTGCGGCGCCGCTGCGGAACCCGCAAGCCTTCGTCACGCCACAGTCGGCGCACGCGCTTGTCGTTGACATGCCAGCCCGCCCGGCGGGCCATCTTCGCTGCTCGGCGCCATCCCCAGCGCGGCCGGTCGGTGGAGAACGTGCGCAGCCACGCCCGTGAGAGGGTCCCGGTTGGTGGCCCGGCCTCGCAGTGGGTTGGGGACGTGGACGACCCGCTGTCCTGAGCGACGAGGTCACCGACGCGGAAGGTCACCAACAGCA
>JBMYXJ010000013.1:0-16117 GCA_049608285.1 Mycobacterium sp.
TGCTGATCAACTCCAACTGACGGCAGTCCCTTCCTCGTCGGTGGCTTCCGGCACCGTGCAACTAACAATCGGGTCCGACTTCCCGGTCAATGACTACCTAGACAGCGACGGCACCCCTATCTACGTCGCGCCCGCTGCGGAAACTCCGACTCCGGCGCCGGTCGATACGGTGGATGCCACCGCCACCGGCGCCGAAGCCCCGGCGCCCACCGACCTGACCAAGATGACCGGCACCGATATCCCCTGCGTACGTTGACCGCTCGTTGGTGGACAAACAGAGAATGTGCGCCCCGTTGTCCACTGGTGACTAGATGGCGATGCGCGAGCACACCGCACCTGCGCAGCGCGCCTTACATTGCGTTCATCGATGGCGATGACGTGTGGGTGCCCACCAAGCTGGCTGAGCAAGTCGAGGTGCAGTGGAGCTCAGCGGTCAGGACATTCGGAAGAACGGCAGAGCTCGAGTACCGGAGGCAGGAGTTCGGCGATCTGCGAGCCTACCCGCGAGAAGACTTCCAGATCTTGACCGATCGGGTCGTCGATGTCCAGCATCGCACCTGCGGCCAGCTGCGGGCGGAGCGTCGAGAGGTCTTCGATGGTCTTTGCTTTGCACTCCGCAACAATCCGCGCAGCCTCAATCAGGGTGAACGTCTTGTGCAGCTTGTTGGGGGCAAGTTCCAAAACAGCGTCCCGATGGGCCTTGGTCATCGTGACCACGAGGTCGGCACCTGAAGCAATTTTGGCCGTGAGTTGTCGCGCGGCGAAGTTGGATGCGTCGCCACCCAACTGTTGGAGAACAGCGGCCGCGTCGTGGTGAATCGGGTGCCCGATCACTGCCCGGGTCCCTGCGCTGGACGCTATGAGGTCCGGCATCTCAGACCGGGCGGCGTAGGAAGTAGTGAGTCGCTCTGCGGTCGGTGACCTACAGATGTTTCCCGTGCACACAAACAGTAGATGCAGAGCAAGCTCCTTACCTGAGCAGTCACTAGGTAGCAGGCCGCCGCACTACGCCGGCTGACGCTGGAGAGTCAGTATGCACCCTTGTGCCCGAACACAGCCTGCTCGGTGGGCAGTGGCCGCGGCCCCACCAAAGGCATCTCGGCGCGGACCACGGTGAACAGCTGGGGTAGTTCATCGAGACTGGTCTCGCGAACAAGCATGCCAACCCGGGTCACGCGGGGATCGCCCTCCATCTTGATGAACGCCGACACGAACGATATTCAATGCGACCGTCAGACCAGTGCGGCCGCCAGCAGTGTTGATGAAGATGTTTCGCGGTATCGTGACCCGGGTGCGGACACTGGTCACCGGCGCGGCCGGGTTCATCGGATCGACCCTGGTAGACCGCCTGCTGGCCGATGGCCACAGCGTGGTCGGGATCGACAACCTCGCTAGCGGAAGAATGGCCAATCTCGATGCCGCGCGTGAGCACGGCAGCTTCGAGTTCGCGACAGCCGACATCGTCGACCACGACCTGGACGCGCTACTTGGCGACGTCAAACCCGAGGTGGTGTTTCACCTGGCGGCCCAGATCGACGTGCGTCGCTCGGTGACCGAGCCGCAGTTTGACGCCATGGTCAATGTCGTCGGGACTGTGCGGCTGGCCGAAGCTTCGCGGCAGGCCGGGGTACGGAAGGTAATCCACACGTCGTCGGGAGGGTCTATCTACGGCGTCCCGACAGAGTTCCCTACCGATGAGTCGACCCAGCCAGATCCGGCCTCCCCGTACGCGGCCGGCAAGCTCTCCGGCGAGATCTTCCTGAACACCTTCCGCCACCTGTACGGGATGGACTGTTCGCACATTGCTCCGGCCAACGTCTACGGTCCGCGTCAGGACCCGCACGGCGAGGCTGGTGTGGTGGCGATTTTCGCCAGGGCGCTGCTGTCGGGCTCACCCACCAAAGTGTTCGGAGACGGATCGAACACCCGTGATTACGTGTTCGTCGACGATGTTGTCGAGGCTTTTGTGCGGGCCTCGGGCTCGGCCGGCAGTGGACAGCGGTTCAACATCGGCACCGGGGTGGAGACCAGCGATCGAGCGCTGCATACCGCCGTCGCCGAAGCTGTGGGTGGACCCGACGACCCGCAGTTCGCGCCGGCCCGGTTGGGCGATCTGGAGCGTTCGTGCCTGGACGTTCGTCTGGCCGAAACAGTGTTGGGCTGGCGCCCGCAGGTGCCGCTCACCGAGGGCGTGCGCCGCACGGTCGACTACTTCCGCGGCCAGCAGGGCTAACGGCGAGATTGGGATCAACGACGGTCGGGTAAGCCCTCACGGAGCCGCTCGGCAACCTGGTCCCAGGACGCATTCTCAGCCAACCCCTGCGCGCCGGCCGCACCCATTTTTCGTGCTAACTCGGGATCGGTGAGCACCCGAACCATGGCGCGCGATAGCGCCTCGGGTTCGCACGGAGCGACGAGCAGCCCGGAGACTCCGTCCTCGACGACAGTGGGGATTTCACCGACCGTCGTCGCCACAACCGGTCGGGCCAGGGTTTGCGCCAAGTGGACCACTCCGGATTGGCTGCCGCGTTTGTAGGGCAGGACGACGCAGCGAGCTCGAGAAAAGTATTCGGGCACTTCGGGAACCGGGACGTAGCCGGTGTGCAGGCTCACTCCGTCGAGCCGTTCTGCCTCCGATCGCAGCCAGTCTTTGTCGAGATCGCTACTGGGCGCTCCGGCGATGACCAGCTTGGCGTCGGGGACATGAGCGAGCACCAGCGGCCACGCCTCGAATATCGTGTCGACCCCCTTGTAGGCCGTGATTGTGCCGAACAAAAGTGCCTCGGGTCCGGTCGTTTCGACACTGGTGAGGGAGTCTTTGGCATAGATCGCCTCGTCACCGTGCGGGATGATGTGAACCGGCGCCGTCACTGGCCAGGTCTCGGTCAGGAGTCGTTTGGCCGACTCCCCAAGGACGTAGGCCACGTCGAGGTCGGAGTAGGCGGGGCCCAGGGCCCGGGTCAAGGTTCCGGATGTCTTGTACATACCGTCCTGGCCGGGCTGCTCGACCAGTGGGCGCGGTTCATGGGCTACCAGGGCCAGGACTCCATGAGGCAATACCTTGCGTGCTGCGCGCACTCCCCAGCCATCGACCGGGAACCGCCATGCCGACCACATGACCACGTCAGGTCGGGTACGCAGGAGATAGGCCAGCAGAACCAGCCAGGCCAAGGTGTGCTGTCCAGCCCGGACCCCCCGGCGAGCCCGCCGCCACCAGTCTGGGACATCCCCTCCGGCCGCAGGGTGCCAGGTCGGTAGGATGCTTCGCACCCGGCAACCGGGCTCGCGGGAGGGCAGCTCTGGAGATGGGCCGGTGATCAGCTCGACCTGATCGCCCGCGCGTGCCAGCGCCTCGCCCATCTGCAGCGAAAACTGATACAACCCGCCCGAGGGGAGAAACTCCACAAGCGCGATACGTCGGGCCTGAGATCCCGCGCCAGACCGGGCTCCAATGACCTGCTCGTACAGCTTGCGTAGATTCCGAACCCAGACCTCGGCGCTGTACAGGCTCTCGTAGCGTTCCCTCTCGGCTTGTTGCGTGGCCGCCAGCGCGGCCGGGTCGGTGCTGATCATCGCGACCATATCTGCGATCCCGGCGCAGAGCGCGGCCGGTTGCCCGGCTGTTACCAATAACCCACAGCTGGGCCCCACGATGTCGGGGATACCCCCGACGTCAGTTGCCACGACCGGACGGCCGGCAGCGAGCGCTGAGATCAGTGCTGTGGGCAGGGCATCATCCAGCGAGGGGTGAACGACGAAGTCGGAGGCGGCAACCAGGTCGTCGACATCACGGCGGAATCCGAGTATCCGAACACGTTCACTCAGGACAGGGTTGGATGCGACGGTGGACTGGAAGCTCTCCAGCAGCGGCCCATCGCCAGCCATTGCCACGACCAAGGGAACGGCGGCCGGCAGCAGGCTGACCGCTTGGAGCAGGTCGGCGTGCCCCTTCTCCGGGCGCATGAGGCTGACACAGACAGCCAACAGGCTGTCCTCGGGTACCCCCATCTCCGCGCGGATCGCGGCCCTGTCTCGGTTCACCTGAGGTGCAGCAATCCCGTTGGGCAGCAGGATGATCGGCGCGTCCGCCGCGGCGTACTGGCGATACCAACGGCGCTGAGCGTTGGACAGGGCTATCACCGTGCTGGACAGATGCCTGCGCGCGAACACAGCGAATTTGACCCGCAGTCTGTGCATCCGCGACGTTGGAATGTCGATGACGTGCAGTGTCGACACCGAGGGCAGGCGCGCCAACTTGGCCGCGACGCCGCCAACCACATCTGCGTGTTTGAGATGCGTGTGCACGATATCGACGCCCTCAGCGCGGAGTAGCTTGACCAACCCCACGGCGGCGGACGCGTCGTAGCGCCCCGCGCGCATTTCGTAGACGGTCGCGTCGAGGTCGCGTAACTGCTGAACGACGTGTTCACTTTCGCCCGGCTCCGAAAGACCAACCACGATAAGGCGAATTCCGGCAGACGGCGCGACCCGGGCGAGTTCCACGAGCACTGATTCAGCCCCTCCCGCGCCGAGGGAGTGGATCACATGCGCGACGGTCAGCGTCGGCGTCAGCGACGGGGAGGCAGAGGCTTGAGGGGCAGGGGGACGCTCGGTGCTCTCATTAGCGTCGGCCATCGATTACCTCCTTGTACAACACTTCAAGCTGGTCTACCCACGTGGCCATGGAGTACTTCCGGGCAACCAGGGCCCGTCCCGAGGCGCCGTAGGCGGCGGCCTGCACGGGATCGCCGATGACCCCCAGAAGTGCCTCGGTGAGGGCGGGTACGTCCCGCGTCGGCACGAGACGGCCGGTGACACCGTCCACGACGATCTCACGAGTGCCGCCGGCGTCGGAGGCAACGACGGGGAGACCACAGGCCCCCGCTTCGATCAGGGCCGTCGGAAGTGCTTCATCGACCGACGCCGACACGACTCCGTCGACGGTGGGGAGAATGTCGGCCACATCCTCGCGCCGACCAAGGAACCGCACTGAGTCGCTCAGGTCGGCCTCTGCCACGGCGCGCTCGATGTCACCGCGACTTGGCCCGTCACCGATCACCAACAGTGTGGCGCCCGGGTGAACGGCGACCACGCCGGCCCACGACCGGATCAGATCTAGATGGTTCTTGTCCGGGCGCAGCGCGGCGACGACAGCCCACACCGGCCGCTCGGTCGAGCCGGGCCCGCTCCGGACCGCGTATAGGTCCATGTCGACTCCGTTGGGGATCATCCGCCATGTCGCGCGGGCAGGGCCATGCAGACGCGCGTACTCGTCAAACGCGTGTTGTGAGACGAGCACGAGCCGGCCGAGCCGAGCCGGGATGCGAACTGCGAGGCGTTCCTTGAACCACTCGCCCCGCCCTTCGTGGCGTTGTGGGCTCAAGTGCAAGGTCGCAACGACCGGCTTGCCGACTAGGCGTGCGGCCAGGGGAACGAGGGTGGCGGAATAGCCAAGGTGGGCGTGCACGACATCCACCGGCGCTTCCCGCAGTTTGCGCACCAACCGCCTGAAGCCACCCGGGTCGAGCAGTCGGTGCACCGAGACGTACGTTGGCTGTAGCCCCGCAGCGGTGAGCCGATCAAGCAGGTCATTGCGGCCCCGCTCGGGAGGAACCAGACTTGCGACCGTGATATCCAGGCTCTCTGGCGCGTACCGCCCGAGCTCGGCGATCAGGTTCTCGGCCCCGCCGAAGCCGAAGCCGTCCAGGATCATCAGCACACGGATCGGGCGGGAGACCTCGTGTTCGCTCAAATCGAATCCGCCTGTATCCAAGCCCTGATTACGGCACGGTCCCACTAACTGATCAAAGCTAACCTACACATCAGACCGGCGTGGATGGGTTGCATCGACGTACGCTGCTCTGAACGTGTGCGTCCTAGGAGATCCGGTCTGATGAGCCCTGCTGATGATGAACGATCCGCTGAAGCGGCCGGTGAGCAGGAGCCGGACTACCGCTTCACGCTTGCGAACGAGCGAACTTTCCTGGCGTGGATCCGCACCGCGCTGGCGCTGATCGCCGGCGGCATCGCCGTCGTTCAGTTCGTGCCTGAGTTCGGGGTAGCCGGGGTGCGGCATGGCCTCAGCATCGTGCTCATCGCCGGGGGCGGTCTGTTGGCCGCGCAGGCGGTTCGTCGCTGGCAACTGGTACAAGCCGCGATGCGACGAGACGGGGAACTACCGCGCACCCATGTGCCGTTGATGCTCGGCGGGGCTATCTTCGCGGTGACGGTGGTGGTGCTCGTGGTGGTGGTCGTCTGGCCGCCGGCTGGGCCGTGAGATGCCGGGCCGGGAATCCAGCAAGCCAGGTCTACAAGCCGAACGCACTCTATTATCCTGGGAGAGAAGCGCATTCGGCTTCCTGGTCGGCGGTGCGCTGGTGTTGCTGCGATCGCACGGTCCTCTTGGTCCCGGGCGAACCGCGTTGGCGACCGCCGCAGCGCTGCTGGCGTTACTCGTATTCGGGCTCGGCCACCGGCGATCGCGACGGATCAAGGCCAGTTCGGCGATCGCGGGCAGACCCGTCGTGGCCGCCCCTCGCGTAGAGGTTTTTCTGGTCGGTGGCGCCACGGTGAGTTTCTCGGCGGCCATCGTGATGGCGCTGCTGCTCTACGCACAGTGATTTACCAGGAACTGTCCTCACACGCGCCGCTGTGGGACGGTGGAACGTGTGAACACCACACTCGCCGTCGCGCTGATCGTGGCCTGGGTCGTCGTGGGACTTCTTTCCGGATTGTGGATGGCGCGCCATGGTCACGACCCGTTGTGGACGCTGATCGCGGTGGTGCTGGGGCCGTTGTTCGTGCCCATCGCGATGGAACGGGTACAGCGCCGTCCCGAGGTCGCCCGGTTCGGATCAACTGGGGCTCCGCCGCAACGGTCAGAGGGCAAGACAGAAGTACGCATATTGGTCGGGCTCGACGGATCAATTGAGTCCGAGCGCGGGCTGGCCACCGTTCTGCGGCTCTTTGGGCCACGCTGCGGCCTGCTGGTGTTGGCCGAGGTTGTGCGTTTCGAAGCAGCCGAAGCCGCCCCCAGCGCGGAGGTCGACGCTGCAGAGCGGCACCTGTCAGAGCTGGCGAGCGATGTTCAGATCGCAGGTGTGGTCCATACCGAGGTGCTTGCGGGAGCACCCGGTCCGACGCTACGCGGATTCGCCGACCAGCAGGACATGGATCTGCTGGTCGTCGGCCGGCGTGGCCAGGGTGTCTCCCCTCGTGTACTCGGCAGCGTCTCGACGGACATTGTTCAGCACTCGTCAGTCCCGGTGCTCGTCATCGGACCGGAGAGCACCATAGACCGAACATCGCTGCGCAAGAATGCTGGTGCAGCTCCCGTCGAGGACGGTGCCGGCACCGTGGTCAACGGAACACGTGATGGCTGAGCTGGGCGCAGGGTCGCCTGACCTCAGGTGGCGCCCCGATTATCGTTTCGGCGTCGCGGCCAATACAGTCATCTGAAGTGACCGATTCCGCCTCAGGTGTGTCGACGACGGCCGCTGGGCCTCAAGCAGACCGTATCTCCGCCGAAGCGCGACGTCGCAGGACGTTCGCGGTGATCAGCCATCCCGACGCCGGCAAGTCGACGTTGACCGAGGCACTGGTCCTGCATGCCAAGGCCATCACCGAGGCGGGCGCGATACACGGCAAATCCGGTCGGCGCGCCACCGTGTCGGACTGGATGGAGATGGAGAAAGCTCGCGGAATCTCCATCACCTCCACGGCCTTACAGTTCCCCTACAAGACCCAGAACGGCGAGACCTGCGTCATCAACCTGCTCGACACCCCTGGTCACGCGGACTTCTCCGAAGACACCTACCGAGTCCTGACCGCTGTTGACTCCGCGGTGATGCTCATCGATGCCGCTAAGGGCCTGGAGCCGCAGACGCTCAAGCTCTTCCAGGTCTGTCGGCACCGTCGCATTCCCATCATCACCGTGGTCAACAAATGGGACCGGCCAGGCCGCCACGCACTGGAGCTGATGGATGAGATCCAGGCGCGCATCGGGCTGCGGCCCACGCCGTTGACCTGGCCGGTCGGTATCGCCGGCGACTTCAAAGGAGTGCTCGACCGGCGCAGTGGCAATTTCATTCGCTTCACCCGCACGGCCGGGGGTGCTACCGCTGCCCCTGAGGAGCACATTGAGCCCTCGCAGGCCCACGCCGCCGCGGGCATCGACTGGGAGACTGCGGTGGAGGAGTCTGAGCTGCTGTCCGCAGACGGAGCCGATTTCGACCCGGACTCGTTCCTGGACTGCAGCTCGACGCCAGTTCTGTTCACCTCAGCGGCCCACAACTTCGGTGTCAATCAGCTGTTGGACGTCCTGGCTCAGCTCGCGCCGCCGCCGGACGGGCAGGTCGACATCGATGGTCAGACGCGGGACGTCGTAGCGCCCTTCAGTGCGTTCGTCTTCAAAGTCCAGGCTGGCATGGACACCGCCCATCGTGACCGCATCGCCTTCGCCCGAGTGTGTTCGGGAACTTTCGAGCGCGGCGAAGTGCTGACCCATGCGGCCACCGGCAAGGCGTTTGTCACTAAGTACGCGCAATCGGTCTTCGGCCAGCGGCGATCCACCTTGGATACTGCGTGGCCCGGCGACGTCATAGGGCTTGCCAACGCCGCCACGTTGCGCCCGGGGGACACCCTGTACCGCGAGGCGGCCGTGGTCTACCCACCGATACCGAGCTTCTCCCCTGAGCATTTCGCCGTCGCACGATGCACCGATCCGAGCAAGCACAAGCAGTTCCGGCGGGGAATCGAGCAGCTTGAGCAGGAGGGTGTCATTCAGGTATTGCGTTCGGACCGCCGGGGTGACCAGGCGCCGGTTTTCGCGGCCGTCGGGCCTATGCAGTTCGAGGTGGCCAGTCACCGGATGGCTGCCGAATTCACGGCGCCGATCCAGCTCGAGCCGCTGCCCTACACGGTGGCCCGCGCCGCCGATCCGGTCGATGCCGAGTTCCTTGGGAAACAGGCGTCAGTCGAGGTGTTCACCCGAACCGATGGCGTTGTGCTGGCGGTGTTCTCGACGAAGTGGCGCCTGGAAAACGTCGAGCGGGACAATCCCTCTGTGCACTTACGTTCCCTGGTCGCAGCCGGGGACTAGACATCCTGCCTGCCTCGGAGCCCGTTGCGCGAGCGGTGACACATCAGTCCCAACGCCCTGCCTCAACCAGGCGGATAACTGGCGCGCCCTCCTCGTCGGAGGCCGCTAGGTCCACCTCCACCTCGAACCCCCAATCATGGTCGCCTGCAGGGTCGTCGAGTATCTGCCGCACCCGCCACAGAGTGCTCTGCCGGTCGATGATGAGCAGCGCCGGACCGCGGGCGTCGGCACCAGTACCAACATCGCCGTGCTCGTCGAAATAGCGGTGCACGACCTCCTCCCACCGATCGGCGGTCCATCCGGCGTCGGTGTCCAACTGGCCGAGGTCATTCCAGCTACGCCGTGCGAACAGCTCCACCCGCCGGAACAACGCGTTGCGCACCATTGCGGTGAACGCCCGCTCGTTCCCGGTCAGTGGGCGGGGCCGGGCCGGAGTCGCTACCGGACCGTCTACTGACTGGTCGGGGCTGGTCAGCTGTTCCCATTCGTCGAGCAGGCTCGAATCGACCTGGCGCACTAGCTCGCCGAGCCACTCGACGATATCTGTGAGCTCCTCGGTACGGGCAGTGGCGGGCACTGATGACCGTAGTGCCTTGAAGGCGTCGGAGAGGTAGCGCAGCACCGCACCCTCGGAACGGGTCAGCCCGTAAACGCTGACGAACTCCCGAAACGTGAAGGCCCGCTCCCACATCTCGCGCACGATGGACTTCGGCGAAAGCTGCGCGTCGGCTGCCCATGGGTTGCTTTGCAAGTACACATCATAGGTGTGGCCGAGAAGCTCTTGGAGCGGCTTGGGGTAGGTGATGTCGTCGAGCAACTCGATGCGCTCGTCGTACTCGATGCCCTCGGCCTTCATCACAGCGACGGCCTCGCCCCTAGCCTTTCTCAACTGCGCCGCCAAGATCTGACGGGGATCCTCGAGGGTCGCCTCGATGATCGAGACAACGTCGAGCGCAAAGCTTTCCGAGGCCGAGTCGAGAACATCGACGGCTGCAAGCGCGAAGGTCGACAGCGGTTGATTGAGGGCGAAGTCGTCGGGAAGGTCCACGGTCAGTCGGTAGCGCCGTTCGCCGCCGGGTGCATCCAAGGGTTCGTCGAGGCGCTCTACGACACCGGCCTGAAGCAGGGATCGCGCGATCCCGACGGCCTCACGGACAAGCTGAAGTTGTCGTTTGCGCGGCTCGTGGTTCTCGGTGAGCAGACGGCGCATCGCGGCGAACGGATCACCAGGACGATCGACGACATCGAGGATCATTGCCGTCGACACGCGCATGTTGCTGGCCAGCGGCTCCGGCGCCGCGTTGACCAACCGGTTCATGGTGGACTCGCCCCAGGGCACCATTCCTTCAGGTACTTTGCGGCGCACGAGCTTTCGACGCTTCTTCGGATCATTGGCCACTTTGGCGAACTGTTTGAGGTTTTCGACCTCATGGTCGGGGGCCTGGACTACGACGGTGCCGGCGGTGTCATAGCCGGCGCGTCCGGCGCGTCCGGCGATCTGGTGGAACTCGCGCGCATTGAGAAGCCGGGTGCGGGTACCGTCGTATTTTGAGAGCGCCGCGAAGACAACGGTCCGGATCGGAACGTTGATGCCGACGCCGAGGGTGTCAGTTCCGCAGATCACCTTGAGCAACCCGGCCTGGGCCAGCTGCTCGACCAGCCGCCGGTACTTGGGCAGCATTCCGGCGTGGTGCACACCGATCCCGTGTCTAACCAGTCGAGACAGCGTGGACCCGAACGCTGTCGAAAAACGGAAGGCGCCGATTGCCTCCGCGATCGCGGCCTTCTCGGGCTTGGAGCACACGTTGATGCTCATCAGGGCCTGCGCCCGCTCCAGGGCTGAGGCCTGGGTGAAGTGCACGACGTAGATCGGTGCCTGCTGGGTGTCGAGGAGGTCACCGATCGTCTCGTGCATCGGCGTGGTCGCATAGCTGTAGAACAGCGGCACCGGGCGTTCTGCGTTGGCGACCAGCGCAGTTGGTCGACCGGTGCGCCGGGTCAGGTCCTCGCGGAGGAAGTTGACATCGCCGAGTGTTGCGGACATGAGAAGGAACTGAGCTCGTGGCAGCTCCAGTAGCGGTACCTGCCAGGCCCAGCCGCGGTCGGGGTCACCGTAGAAATGGAACTCGTCCATGACCACGACACCGATATCGGCCTGCTCACCCTCGCGCAAAGCGATATTGGCCAGAACCTCGGCGGTACAGGCGATGATCGGCGCGTCCGCGTTGACTGCAGCATCGCCGGTGAGCATGCCGACGTTGGCAGCCCCGAATATCTCGCAGAGGGCAAAGAACTTCTCACTGACCAAGGCTTTGATCGGCGCGCTGTAGTAGCTCCGTCGTGTGGCAGCCAGGGCTGCGTATAGCGCGCCGGTGGCTACAAGGGATTTGCCGGACCCGGTCGGGGTCGCCAGCACCACGTTGGAACCGCTGACCAGTTCGATCAGCGCGTCCTCCTGCGCCGGGTACAGCTCGGTGCCGTTCGCTTCGGCCCACTCCGCGAATGAGGTGAAGAGCTCGTCGGGGTCGGTGCTCTTGGCGTGTAGCGCGGACAGGTCGTCGGGATCGTCGAGCAGGGAAGCGCTCATCGGGTGGGGTGGTGGGAAAGGTCCCGGGTGGGGTGGTGGGAAAGGTCCCGGGTGGGGTGGTGGGAGAACATCGTGGGGACCAGCCTGCCTGACATCGCACGAGTCCACAGCCGGGGGGCGGTTGGGGCGTGTCGTCCCAGATGTCTGGCTGGCCCGGAATGTCAGGTTAGGCCTGAGATGCCGGTGAGACGCTCGACTAGGGCGGACTGACTATGCGGCCTGGGCGGAGGGCGTCGGGTTTCCGAACACCGCGCGGGTGATGGAGGTGACAGAGACCGTCGCTTTGGCCTTGTTCGCGAAGTTGTTCGGCAGCGAAAGGATGAACACCTTCTTCCAGGCCGATGCGACCTGTTTGGGAAGCGAACCGCTGACGTAGGTCAGGCCATAACGCTCGAACAGCTCCTGTACCTGCGGTGCGATCTCGGCGTAGCGGTTGCTGGGTAGATCAGGGAACAGATGGTGCTCGATCTGGAACGACAGGTTGCCGGTCATGAAGTGCAGCAACGGACTTCCTGAGATATTGGCCGAGCCCAACATCTGGCGCAGATACCACTGACCGCGAGTCTCGCCCTCGATGGACTGCTTCTCGAAGGTCTGCACTCCTTCTGGGAAATGCCCGCACATGATGACTGAGTGCGTCCACAGATTGCGTACCAGGTTGGCCGTCAGGTTAGCGGTCAGCGTGCACACCGCCGACGGACCGGACAGCAAGGGATGCAGAAGGTAGTCGCGCGCCGCGTGCCGGCGGATTTTTTCGAGAACCCGCGTGCCGTTGTGGCGAAACAGCTCTTTGTCGACGCGACCCTTGAGGTACTTGCCGATTTCGAGGTCGTAGGCGGCGATGCTGTACTGGAATAGGCAGGCGTTGATGAAGTTCCACAGCGGCTGGGCAAGGTAGAAGGGTATCCAAGGCTGGTCTTCGTTGACCCGCATGATGCCGTAGCCCAGGTCGTGGTCCTTGCCGAGCACGTTGGTGTAGGTGTGGTGCACCTCGTTGTGAGAGTGCTTCCACATATCCGACGGTGAGGCGTTGTCCCACTCCCAGGTGGTCGAATGAATTTTGTTGTCGCGCATCCAGTCCCACTGGCCGTGCATGACGTTGTGGCCGATCTCCATGTTCTCGACGATCTTGGAGAGTGACAGCCCGACGGTGCCCACGATCCAGGCGGGCGGGAACAGTGAGAACAGCAGGATGGCGCGGCTGCTGAGTTCGAGTTTGCGCTGGCCGTCGATGACCTTGCGGATGTAAGCGGCGTCGCGCTCACCGCGGCCGTCGATGACCTGGGCGCGGATGGCGTCCAGTTCGGCGCCGAGGTTCTCGATGTCCTGGGCGGTCAGGTGGGCGGTCGGGTCGGTTCGAGTGGCTTGCGCAGTAGTCATGTCGGTGACTCCTTTAGAGATCGATGTCGCAGGCGCCTGCTGCTGCGGAGACGCATGTCTGGATTTGAATGTTGTCGCCGTCGGTGGCGGTGGTGACGTCGCCGGTACGCAGATCGCGGACGGCGCCCTGGCGGAGCGGCGCGACGCAGCCGAAGCAGATCCCCATGCGGCAACCCGAGGGCATCAGGACGCCCGCGGCTTCTCCGGTGTCTAGTAGCGGCTGGATGCCGTCGTTCTCGGCGGCGGTGCCGGTCTTGATGAAGGTCACCGGGCCGCCGTTGCCGGTGGCGATGACGGTGGGTCGGAAGCGTTCGGTGTGCAGAAGGTCAGCGATGCCGTCTTCGAGGAAGCGTTGCTCGAGGGAGCTAAGTAGTCCCGCAGGCCCGCAGGCCCACGTCTGGCGCTCGGTGAGGTCGCCGATGATATCGCCGAGGTGCCCGACGTCGAGCATGCCGTCGGTGTCCGTGTGCTTTTCCATAAGTCGGATGCGGCCCTCTGCGTGGAACTGGCGTAGTTCTGCGGCGAAAATCACGTCCTCGGCGGTGGGCGCGGAGTGGACGAGTACGACGTCGGGGTTCTGGTCAACGATGTTGCGCAGCATGCCCATCACTGGAGTGATGCCGCTGCCCGCGGTGATGAAAAGAATCTTTGGCGGTGTCTGCGTGCCGAGGGTGAATTCGCCGGCGGCCTGGTCGAGTTGCACGATGGTCCCGACCGTCGCGTGGTGGACGAGGTGATTGCTGACGGTGCCGTCTGGGATGGCTTTCACGGTGATCGTGATGCAGCCGTCGCGCCTGTGGGTGTCTGAGGTCAGCGAGTACGCCCGCCATTGCCGGATACCGTTGACGTCGACGCCGATGCGGGCGTATTGACCGGGGGTGTGGGTGCGCCAGGCGCGGCCGGGCTTGATGACCAGGGTGGCCGCGTCGCGGGTTTCGGGGTGGATCGCGACGATCCGGCCGCGCAGTTCGGCGCCGGAGCGCAGTGGGTCGATGATGTCCAGGTAGTCGGCCGGGACCAGTGGTGTAGTAGCCAATTCGGCGAGCTTGATGACTCGTGCGCGCAACGCGCCGACGGCTGTGGGTCGGGGTGCCGTTGTTGTCATAACCCAATGCTCGGTTATCGAGGGCGATATATTCTTGGCAATAATGCGTGGACTATTGGCCACTATTTGTTCGATAGGGATAATGATGTTGGATCCAGAGCGGCGCTTCACCGGATTAGAGCTGGCAGACAACGTGGCCGAGGCGTTGCAGGCGGTGCTACCGCGGATGGCAGAGCGCACTGTTGCAGCCGTCACCGTGGAGGTTCCCAGTTATGCCGACGGGTTCAGCGGGCGGATGGGGCAAAACATCGAGAACGCCGTGCAGATGGCGCTCGGCGCCTTCCTGCGACTGGCGACGCGCGCCGAAGGCACCGATGCTGGAACGCAGTTGTCGCCCGCCCTGGAGGGCGCCTACGAATTGGGCCGCGGCGAAGCCCGTACCGGCCGCTCCATTGACGCCCTACTGGCGGCCTACCGGGTCGGTGCGGGCGTGGCCTGGCGGGAGCTGTCCTCCACCGCAGTCGACAACGGCCTTCCCGCAGCGGGGATCGCCCGGTTCGCCGAGTTGGTGTTCGCATTCATCGACGAACTGTCGGGATCGAGTGTGGCTGGACATGCCGACGAGCTGGCCACCACCGGCAGGGTCAGGGAGCGCTATCTTGAGCGGCTCGGTCAGAACCTGGTTGCCGGCGAGCCGATCGAGACTCTGCAAACGAGCGCGGAGAGGGCCGACTGGGAGCCGCCCAAATCTCTCACCGCGGTGCTCCTCCCTTCAGTGCTGCTCCGTCGGCTGGCGTCGGCCTTCGATCCGTCGACCTTGCAAGTGACCGAGGAACTGCCCGGCGTGGACTCCGCGGAGTCGGTGGCCCTGCTGTTGGTACCCGACATGGAAGGGCCGTTGCGGAGTCAGCTGCTGCGCACCCTGAAGGGCGGGCGAGCATGGGTCGGGCCGGCGCGGACGTGGACACAGGCCCAGGCCTCCTATCGGCGGGCTGTCCAGTGCAAGGACTTGGTCGTTGCCCCTGCTTCTCAAGTTGTCGATAGCGACGAACACCTTGTCGAGTTGGTCCTCGGCGCCGATGCTGATGCCGCCGCGGATCTGCGCCGCCGAGTGCTGGCGCCGTTGGAACAGCTGCGGCCCAGCACCGCGGAACGGCTGACTGAAACTCTGCGGTCGTGGCTGCTGCATCAAGGCCACCGCGATGCCGTGGCAGCCGATCTGTTTGTGCACGCGCAGACGGTGCGCTACCGCATGACCCAATTGCGCGACCTATACGGTGGCACCCTCAACGACCCGAAGACCATCCTTGAACTCACAGTGGCGCTGGGGATCCCGCCTAGCGTTGCAGACTCTGAGCAGGGCGGCGATCAGTAAACTATTGGTGCCTGAGGGACCTGCGTGGGCATCTGGCCGACCAGATTCGATGGCCGGCACCATAGTGTCACCGTCAGGGTCAGCACCGCAGCTACCGCGAACGCCGTCTGAACGCTGAGCAAGTCGGCAGCTCCGCCGAGCAGCATCGCCGCGATAGGCCGGGAGCCGAGGAATCCGACAAGCCAGAGTGCCATGATCCGGCCCCGTAGCTGCTCGGGAGCACGCTCTTGCACGACCGTGCTCAATCCCGTCATGGCCCAGCCGAAGCCCAAGCCCGCCACGCCGAACCCGGCGATCGCGACACCCGTCCCGGCCGGGACGGCAAGGACCGCGCACCCGGCGCCTAGCCCGGACAGGCCGATGGACGACACCGAGGCCGATGCCATTCGGCCCCGCATCAGCGCCAGCATCATCATCCCGACCGCCGCGCCCAGACCGAATACTGCTGACAGCGTTCCGACGAGTTGGGCTCCGCCGCCGAGTTGATCGGCAACCGAGGGCGTCAACGTGATCGAGGGGTCCGATGCGAAGCCGACGGTAGCTACCGCGATCAGTGCCAGCAGCAGCGGGCGGTCAGCCCAGACATACCTGAAGGCGGCGCGCACGCGGTAATCCGTCCCGGACTGTCGC
>JBMYXJ010000014.1:0-15327 GCA_049608285.1 Mycobacterium sp.
GCCCAGGACACCGATACGGATTCCCTGATCTACACCCTTGAGGGGGACACGACCGGAACCGCTGCGGGCACGTTGAACATCATCGGCGAGTCGGCCACCTACACCCCGCCGGCGGGCTGGGACGGGAACAACGCTTACTCCGATACCTTCACCGTCACCGCTTCCGACGACGACGGCGGGTTCCACATCCACGGGATTTCGGGCCTGCTCCACATGATGAGCTTCGGGATACTCGGCGACGACGGCCACACCGCCACCAGCACCGTCACGGTGAACATCAACCCAACAACACAACCACCCACACCAGACCCAGAACCCGAACCCCCCGCACCCACACCAGACCCCGACCCCGAACCACCCGCACCCACACCAGACCCCGACCCCGAACCACCCGCACCCACACCAGACCCCGAACCACCCATGCCGGAGCCGGGAGACGGCACGAACTTGCTGCTGAATCCGACGTTTGCCCAGGCACTGAGTGGGTGGGAATTGTCCGGAGATGTTTCCAGCATCGATGACAACGGCGATGCAGCGGTGCGACTCGCGGCCACCGAGACGGCTGATGCTCGCATCTCTCAACGGATCACCAATCTGAAGCCGCAGACGTTGTACACCTTGGCACTCACGATGCGGACCAGCGGGTCGGCGCCCAGCGACGTGTGGGGTGTTTGGGGTGTCATCGACGGACCCCAGCTCAGCAAAACCGGAGCGGGGCAATCCGCAGCGTTGTCCGAGCGGCGCCTCACGGTCTACACCGGCGAGGAGGCCACCGAGGTCACCGTTTTCGTCGCGGCTGGACGCAACGCCCCGGCCGGGGTGGTCACCGTGACCGACGTCCAGTTGGTCGAAGGCGCCCTCGCCCCACCGGCGGTCGACCCCAACGCGATCGGCGCGTCACCGCCACCGCTCGTGGTACTCCCCGGCCGCGGCGAGAATCTGGTGGCCAATGGGCAGTTCGAGCCCGATGCCCGCGGTTGGGTGCTCGATCAGGCGGCACGTCAGGCCGACGGGACCATGCGCATCGCATCGACGCCGGAACAGACCGCGCGCATCGCCCAGGACCTTCCCATGCTGCTAGCGCCCAACAGCGACTATCTACTGACAGCCCGCGCGCGAGTCGATGCCGGCGATGCCACTCTGACCGTGGCCAGCCCCGACGGCTCCCTGCACGCATGGCAGCTCATCACCAACACCGCGTGGCAGCCCGTCGAGATCGCGTTCACCACCCCCGATCGTTGGGTATCGGTCAAAGTGGCCGCCGAGAATTGGCGCGGCGACGACAACGCCCTATACGTCGACGACATCACCATCCTGGCCAACGGCAACGAGTGGCTCGACACCCCCAACCCCTACCCGAGTCCGCAACCCACACTCTTCGATGACTTCACCAACGGGCTCGATCCCGAGAACTGGCTCATCGCCGACAAAGCCTGGGGCGGAAGCAACGGCGGGGTCATCCCCGACAACGTCGAAGTCGTCGACGGCGTCGTGCGCCTGCGGGCCCACGGCGATGATTACACCGGTGACGTCCTCGGGCACGGCGACCGCGCCACCCGGGTCGGCGCCACCATCGTCACTCGCGACTATTTCGCCTCTGGGCGTTATGAGGTGCGCGCCCGCGTTCCGCAGGTGTTGGGGGCGGCAAGCGCTTTCTGGAGTTTCCACTACATCGAATACCACCCCACACAACCGGAGTATTGGACCGAGCCCAACCGCATCCGTAACTCCGAGATCGATTGGGAATTCCCCACCGCCCGTGATGACGGGACTCCCAACGACCCGGTCAGCTTCGACTACGCCCGGGCCAACTCCTGGGGCGGCAAGTTCGGAGGCGAAGGCGGCAACGTCTCGCTGCGGCCCGACATCGGCGAACTCGTCGCCGATGGCGAGTTCCACACCTACGCCTATGAATGGCACGCCGGCGGCGATGGCCGCGACCCGTTTGTTGCATGGTCCATCGACGATGTAGAGGTGGCCCGCTACACGGGCGAGTCATTCGGCCAGGACAACGTCCCGCACCGCGCATCACGCTTCTGGGTTGGCATCTGGTTCCCGGCATCGGGATATCGCGATCAAGTCGGATGGGCCGGAGATCCAAACTTCGACACCGCCTACCTCGACATCGACTGGGTACGCATCACCCCCACCTACGCGCCAGCGGATACCTACGAGCCAGAAACCTGGCCGAACGGCTTCTACGCAACACCAGACGAGTACCCGCAATAGCCCCCAGCCGATAAACCAGCCATGGAGGTCAGCGCTGTTCTGTAGCTCCCGAGATCGAGTGGCTAATTTCACCGATTTGGTCGATGACCAACGACAGGCGGTCCCCCGGCCGCAACCAATGACCCACCTCCATGCCGCTACCGCCCGGGAGGGTTCCGGTCGCGAAAAGCTCACCGGGGAACAGTTGTTCACTCTGGGAGGCGTGAGCCAACACCTCCCCAAGTGACCATTGCATACCTCGGCTGAACACCGTGCTGACGGTGGTGCCGTTGATGGAAACGGAACCGCTGAGCTGGTCGATGGATGGGAGGATCTCGTCGGCGGTCACTGCGAGCAAGGACATCGATGAGGCAAAGTGTTTAGATTTCTGCGGACCGAGCCCGCTTGCCATTTCCGCGCGCTGAACGTCGCGGGCACTGAAATCGTTGACGACGACGAACGCGCCGATCGCGTCGAGGGCTTCCTGCGGACTGGCGTCATACAGTGGGGCCTTGAGGACGAAGCCGATCTCCAGCTCGAAATCCAAAGCCGACGAGTACGAGGGAATCGCAACGGGGCTACCGCTGGGGACAAAGTTCAGATGATTGGACATGTAGTAGATGGGTTGCCGGTAGAACAGCGCGCCCGGCTTGAACATCGGGAAGGGCGCTCTCGTCACCTTCTCCACCCACCCAGCCGCGCGGGACTGTTTGGGATGGAACCGGCCGACCAATCCGCGCGCCGCATCAATCGCGTGTTGTTCGTACAACATGAAATCGCGAAACGACACCGGCTGGAACGGCAGCACGCCACCGGAGGCCTCCAGGTGGCGACGAGCGGTGGCGAACTCCCACTCCGGCTCGAAGATCGCACCGCCCAGCGGCGTCCGATCCGGTGTCGGTATCCACGATCCCTCCGGCGAGAGCGACTGCAGCTCAAGGGTGCTGTCCGTGCAGATACGTCGGAGCTTCATATCTTCTGTCCTACCAGTCGATGGTCAGCAACGGTACGGTCGGCATCCGCGGATGTGCACAACAACACCTCAACCGCCGGGTGTAGCCGTGCGAGCGCCGCGCGGGCCGGGGCAATGGATCGGGGCTAGGCGGCTAGCGGCGTGTAGGTGGTCGTGCGCTGCCGAGCCGGACGACCGATGCCGGCCGCGATCTCCACCAGATCTTGCACGCTCTTGTTGGAGCCGAACTCCGAGCCCGCCATCCTGGAGATGGTCTCCTCCATCAGCGTGCCACCGAGATCGTTGGCACCGCCATTGAGCATCACCTGGGTGCGCTCGGTGCCGAGCTTCACCCAACTGGTCTGGATGTTGGAGATTTTGCCGTGCAACATGATCCGCGCCAGCGCGTGCACTGCCCGGTTGTCACGATGCGTTGGCCCCGGTCGCGCTCCTCCTGCCAGGTATAGCGGCGAGGACTGGTGTACGAACGGCAACGGCACGAACTCGGTGAAACCGCCAGTGCGGTCTTGGATTTCACCGAGCACCCGCAGATGCCCGATCCAATGCCGGGGCTGGTCGATATGGCCGTACATCATCGTCGAACTCGACCGCAACCCCACCTCGTGTGCAGTACTCACCACCTCAATCCACAACGAAGTCGGCAGTTTTCCCTTGGTCAGCACCCAGCGCACTTCGTCATCGAGGATCTCGGCGGCGGTCCCGGGAATGGTGCCCAACCCCGCCTCCCGCAACGCGATCAGCCACTCGCGAATATTCATTCCGCTCTTGGTGACGCCGTTGGCGATCTCCATCGGGCTGAACGCGTGCACATGCATGGAAGGCACCCGCGCCTTGACCGCGCGGACCAGATCCGCGTAACCGGTGACCGGCAACTCGGGATCGATACCACCCTGCATACACACCTCGGTAGCACCAGCCACGTGCGCCTCCCACGCCCGCTCGGCGACCTCGTCGGTCGATAACGAGAAAGCGTCCGCATCACCTTTGCGCTGAGCAAAGGCGCAAAAACGGCAGCCCGTGTAACAGATGTTGGTGAAGTTGATGTTGCGGTTCACCACGAACGTCACATCGTCGCCGACAACGTCACGACGCAACGAATCCGCCAGTGCGGCAACGGCGTCCAGTGCAGGACCTTCGGCGGTGGCCAACGCCAGATATTCCTGGTCACTGCATCCGGCCGGGTCCCGCTCAGCCGAACGCAACGCGGCCAGCACGTCTGTGTCAAGACGATCGGGTGCGCGCGCGGCTAACTCATGCACCTTCTCCCGGACCGATTCCCAGTTCCCGAAGGCACTGCCCAGATCGCTACGAGTTTGGGTGAGCCGGCCCGCGGAGTCGATCGCGGCGTGCAGGTCTGTTCGTCCCGACGACTCGGTGACATCGTCGGGTTCCTGCCAGGGACGCCCGACCGGTTTAACGTCCAGCGCGTACCCGGTGTCGGGGTCAGCGAGGGCTTCGACGTGCCCTTGCACCCTGGGGTCGATCCACTCGGCGCCAGCCTGTACGTACTGCGGCTGCGCGGTCAGTCGCTGGACAAGGTCGTAGCCCGCCTCTGCCGTTACCGCTGCCAGCTCGTCGAGCGCGGGCCAAGGACGCTCGGGGTTGACGTGGTCAGGGGTCAGCGGCGACACACCACCCCAGTCGTCCACGCCGGCCCCGAGCAGTGCGAGGCACTCGGTCCGCGACACCAGATTCGGCGGAGCCTGGATGCGCATTTTGGGCCCCATCACCAGGCGGGTGACGGCCAGCGTTGCGATGAATTCGTCGATGGTTGTGTCAGGCACCGATGCCATCGCAGTGTGGTCCTTGGCACGGAAATTCTGCACGATCACTTCCTGGACGTGCCCGAATTCCTTGTGGGAGCGGCGAATGGCGTGGATGGTTTCGGCGCGCTCGGTGACTGTCTCGCCGATACCCACCAGCAGTCCGGTGGTGAACGGGACCGACAACCGGCCTGCGTCGTCCAGCGTGCGTAACCGCACCCGGGGATCCTTGTCGGGGCTGCCATAGTGAGCGGCGCCGCGCGTTTCGTATAACCGTCGTGACGTTGTCTCGAGCATCATGCCCATCGACGGCGCCACCGGCTTGAGGTGTGAGAGCTCCGACCAGCTCATGACCCCGGGATTCAGGTGTGGCAGCAACCCCGTCTCCTCGAGCACGCGGATTGCCATCGCCCGCACGTAAGCCAGCGTCGAATCGTAGCCACGCTCGTCGAGCCACTGGCGCGCCTCGTTCCACCGCGCTTCCGGCCGGTCGCCAAGAGTGAATAACGCTTCTTTGCAACCTAATTCGGCACCGCGGCGCGCCACCGCGAGGATCTCGTCGGTTTCCATGAACATTCCGGCGCCCTCGGCCCGAAGCTTGCCAGGCACCTGGGCAAACGTGCAGTAATGGCATGTGTCGCGACACAGGTGGGTGACAGGAATGAACACCTTTGGCGAGTAGCTAACCGGCAACCGACCCGCGGGCCCCCGGCGTCCCGCATCCTGCAGTCCGGCGTCACGCACCTGCGCGGCGCTGGTGCACAGGTCGGCTAGGGCTTCCCCGCGCGCCGTCAGAGCGATCGCCGCTTCGTCGACGTTGAGTGTCACGCCGTCACGTGCCCGGCGCACCACCCTCCTCAGGGCGGCCGGCGTAGGTGCCGTCGGCCTCGGCGGAACGACCGGACTGGGCAGATCGGCGCCACGCTGGGTGTTCAGAGCCACTTCCCTGTAACCCCGCCGTTGTCGCGAATCATCCGCACGTCCGGCCATCTGAAACCACTGTGCCTGGCATACCGGTCACAGTAGTCATCCGGCGCCGAAGACGGAGTCCGCCCCATCGATCACGCGCGGTTCGCGATCGATCAGGCAGCCATGACCTTCTAGGGCGTAGGTGCCCACGGGTCCGCCGACATCGGGTGGCGCATAAGCACCCAGGCTGGTGGCAGGGCACCTAGAGCAATGAGGATTATCGGTCCTACCTCCATGATCCCGGTCCCCCCGAACATGATGTCCTCGCCGGGGCCGCCGAACGCGAACACCACAACGGTGAGCAGCCAAGTCCACAGAGGCAGCGCCGCAAGGCGGGGGCTTGCCGTCCATTGCAGCGCGACCCAGACCAACAATGCGTTCACCGCGCCACTGAGTAGTGCGCTGACCGGGAACGGCACTGAACCAACCCGCAGCGGCAAGAAGAAGACGGCCACCAGGGCCGAGAGCACGCCATCGGCGCCGAGCAGCGCCAACAGCAAGAAACGGAGCCGGTCTGAAACCGGCGCGGACGCCCCTGTCAGGTTTCCCTCCGTGCGCAGTCGGTTCGGGCAGCTTACCCGGTGGCCGCATCATCACCCCAGTTCAGTCCGGCATCACCCCAAGTTCAGTCCGGCCAGTAGGTCGGTTTCCCAGCCGCGGCTATCACGGGTTCCGGCGGCGCCGGCGGCCAAGACGAAGTACTCGGATCCGTCGATCGGCAGCGCGAGGCCGTTCGACAGCGCGAATATCCGCCCGTCCGGGGACACGCTGACCTGTGTCTGGTGTGCGCGGAGCGCCGCCACCTTCGCGGGCAGACGCTCGGGGACCTCCATCGCCGCATCGATGTCGTCGTCGGCGAAGCTGAAAAACACTGAGTCCACCTGTTCACCGGTCAACCGCATCCACCCCTGGGGCACATCGGTCATTGCCGCCATCCCGGCAATGATCGCCGATGCCGACATCACCGACCAGTAGAGCTTGGGCACGGCCCAGTCGGACGCCTCGACGGCCGCCGTAGTCACTCGATGGGCGAGCACGTGATCGGGGTGTCCGTATCCGCCGTTCGGGTCGTAGGTGACGACGATGTGAGGGCGAAGCTCCGAGATCACCGCGGCCAGCGCGTCCGCCTGCTCGGTGAAGTTTCCGTCGATGAAGCGCGGCCGCTGGTCTCGCGGCTGCGTTCCCGTCATCCCGGAGTCGCGCCAGCGGCCGGGGCCGCCGAGAAAACGGGGACAGTCCACGCCGAGAGCGCCCAGCGCGGCTGTCAGCTCGCCGATACGGTATCCGCCAAGTTGGTCGGCACGGTCGGCAGCCAGCTGGGCCCACTGCTCACCGATGACCTCGCCCTCCTCGCCGAGTGTGCACGTGACGACCTGCACCTGTGCGCCGAGCGCGGCGTAGTGGGCGATCGTCGCCCCGGTGGTGAGGGTCTCGTCGTCAGGATGGGCATGAACGAAAAGTAGCCGCGGGGTCTCCATTCCCACTAGCTTGCCTGTTGATCGCACTACGCGTGCAGCGGTGCGACATACACCCGCGTCATAGTGCTTGCACGACAGCGCCAGCAGGTCACTGGGGCAGCTTGACCCACTTGCCGGCATTGCCGACGATTCCGACCGGGACCGCACCGGTCAGGCTGACGTTCTGCACGGTCGGCCCGGCTGCCACGATCGTGGTGTCCTGCAGGATCGGCAAGACCGTCCACATGTTCCACAGGCTGGGCTCGACCTCGTCGATCACCTCGCTGATGTCTGCGGTGCCGCGCAGCGCGGCGTTGATCCTGGGCTGGATGCTGTGGTTGCAGATTCCGGTGATATTGGACGGCACTTGGACAAGCTGACTGGTGTCCGGCGGTGGGGGCGGGCGAACAGTGGCGGTAGTAGTGGTGGTTTCAGGAGGCTGACGCTGCGGCGAGGCGGTGGGCGTCGCCGAGGCGCTGGACGACGCTGACGAGTTGGGCGGCGCCGGGGCGGTCGCGACCGTCGTTGCCTGGAGCGCGGGGCAGCCGAAACGAGAGGCCAGTGCCGTCGCCAGATCACCGCCGGCATGACGCCAGCCGATAATGCCGTCGACCCTATTGTTGGCCAGCGCCTCACCGTAGAGAACTACTGGATCCATGCGAGACACCGATACCGCGATCCCGACGCTGCGCAACTGGTCGGCCGCGGTGTTGGCGACCGCGACCGATGTCGGATCGTTGGCAGCAGCGCCAAGCACCAAACTCAGCGGCTCGCCGTCCTTCACCAGGTGCCCTCTGTTGCTCTCCGGCAGGCTGGGAGCAGGCGGCTCCCGGGTCGGCAGTGGTTCGACCTGGTACCCGGCTTCGGCCAGCAGCGCCATGGCCTGCTCCCGGGTCATTGCCGGCGGAGCGGTCGGGACGTAGCCGGGATCCGACGGTGTGCGCACCTGCGCCTGCGCCAGCGTTACGGCGTTGTCGCCGCCGGCCCCGACGGCGGCCAGCAGGTTCACATCGAGCAGACCCAGAATGGCCTGCCGCACCTGCGCATCTTCGATCGCCGGCTGCTTTGCGCGCAGCGTCAGTTGCAGGACGCGTGGGGTGACGATCCGCGACGTCCGCACGTCCGGGATCGCGGACAGCTGCGCGAAGGCCACCGCCCCACCGTGCACCTGGGCGACCTGGGTGTCACCGTTGCGGATCGAGTCGGCCAGCATGGCGCGAGAGCCGCCACGACGGAACAGGATTAGGTCGGGCGTCGCGGGTACGCCCCAGTATCTGTCGTTGCGGGCCAGCAGGATCTCGTCGCGTTGCGGATCGATGTTCTCCACGCGGAACTGTCCACCAGTAACCGGCAAGGCGCGAGCCAACCCCGCGACGAATCCGCCCGGCACATCCTTGACGATGTGGGCGGGAAGGATGTTGTTGAATAGCTCGCGCCACGCCGGATACGGCTGGGAAAAGGTTACGACCGCCGTCTTTCCGCCTTCGACGGACTGCACGCCGGTGATCAGGTCATAGCCGGCCGGGTCCACCGTGCCCGGCTGGCCGACCATCTGGCGCCACAAATACCAGTAGTCATCAGCAGCGATCGGCGCGTTGTCCGTCCACTGGGCTTCGGGGCGGATCTTGTAGGTCACCGTGAACGGGTTTTCCCCGCTAACCTCCGCCGACACCAACAGCGTGGTGTCCAACTCCCAGCGCGACCCAGTCGGCGTCTCCGCATCGGGGATCGGCCGGAACGAACTAGGCAGGACCAGGGCGCTGATGGCTGCGTTCACTGGAGACTGATCGGAGAGCAAATGGGCGTTGAACCCAGGGCCGATCGAGTCGATCGCCATGATGATCTGGGTTGCCTTCATCGGCGGAGGAGGCGTGGCCTGGATGGTGTCGGTGCTCTGGGGTGCCGGCGGAGCACTGACGGTACATCCGGTGGCCATCGTCAATGCCATCGTCAACGCCATCATGAACGCGCCGGCAACGGCGCTGATGCGTCGCGGAGTGGTCAGCACGCTCAACAGCGTATCTATCGATTCCGGGCCGGCCCGCCCAACTGGCCGACCGTCCGACCTAGCCCCGGGCTTTGGCACGCGAACGCGCGCGGGCACGCAACGTGGCATCGAGTTCGGCTTTGCGAACCCTGACCACCTCAGGAGTGACTTCGACGCACTCGTCCTCTGCACAGAACTCCATCGCCTGCTCAAGCCCCAACTCGAGCGGGCGGGCCAGGGTCTCCATCACGTCGGCTGTCGACGATCGCATGTTGGTGAGCTTCTTTTCGCGGGTGACGTTGACGTCGAGATCCTCGGTCCGCGGATTGATCCCGACGACCTGGCCTTCGTAGGTGTCGTCTCCCGGTTCGACGAAGAATTGCCCCCGGTCGGAAAGCTGCATCATCGCGAACGGCGTCACAGAACCGGTGCGGTCTGAAACCAGCGAGCCGGTGTGGCGGGCCCGGATCTCCCCTGCCCATGGGCGGTAGCCATCGAAGACGGCGTTGGCGATTCCGGTGCCGCGGGTCAGCGTGAGGAAATCCGTCCGGAAGCCGATCAGTCCGCGGCTGGGCACGATGAAGTCCATCCGCACCCAGCCGGCGGCGTGGTTGGCCATCTCCTCCATCCGCCCTTTACGAGCGGCCATCAGCTGAGTGATGGCGCCGAGGAACTCGTCAGGGCAGTCGATCGTCATGGCCTCGAACGGCTCATGCAGCTTGCCGTCTATCGTTCTGGTGACCACCTGTGGTTTGCCCACCGTCAGCTCGAAACCCTCGCGTCGCATCTGCTCGACCAGCACCGCCAGCGCCAGCTCCCCTCGACCCTGCACCTCCCAGGCATCCGGGCGGTCGATGTCGACGACCTTGATCGACACATTGCCGACGAGCTCGGTGTCGAGTCGCGACTTCACCATCCGGGCGGTCAACTTGTGCCCGGAGACTTTTCCCGCCAGCGGCGAGGTGTTGGTGCCGATCGTGACCGAGATGGCCGGCTCGTCGACGGTGATGCGGGGCATCGCGTGCGCGTGTTCCGTGTCGGCCAGCGTGTCGCCGATCATGATCTCGGGTATGCCCGCCACGGCGACGATGTCACCGGCGATGGCCTCATCGGTAGACGTGCGTTCCACGCCCTCGGTGATCAGCAGTTCAGTGATCTTGGCGCTCGTGATCACGGGATGTCCCTCGACCTCGCGCATCCATGCCACTTGCTGGCCCTTGCGAATCCGACCCTTGTAGATGCGGATCAGCGCAAGCCGGCCGAGGAACGCAGACGCGTCGAGGTTGGTCACCAGCGCCTGCAGCGGCGAATCGGGGTCACCCTGTGGCGGTGGAATGTACTCAAGAAGCACCTCGAACAGCGGATCGAGGTTCTCGCCGTCCGGATTCTGGCCATTGGCGGGTTCGACGGTACTCACGATGCCAGCACGGCCAGAGGCGTAGAGCGTGGGCAGTCCCAGGGCGTCCTCCGCGGCCTTCTGTGCTTCCTCGTCGAGGTCAGAGGCCACGTCGAGAAGCAGGTCGTGACTTTCGGCGACGACTTCGGCGATCCGGGCATCTGGACGGTCGGTCTTGTTGACGACCAGGATCACCGGCAGGTGCGCCGAAAGGGCCTTGCGGAGCACGAACCGGGTCTGTGGCAGCGGGCCTTCAGAGGCGTCGACCAGCAGCAGCACCCCGTCGACCATCGACAGGCCACGTTCGACTTCACCCCCGAAATCGGCGTGGCCTGGGGTGTCGATCACGTTGATCACGGTGACCGTCCCGTCGGGGTGGCGGCGATGGACGGCGGTGTTCTTGGCCAGGATGGTGATGCCCTTCTCCTTTTCAAGGTCACCGGAGTCCATCAGCCGTTCGATCGCATCGTCACCGCGGTGGCTCAGTGCCCCTGATTGGCGCAGCATCGCGTCGACCAGGGTCGTCTTGCCGTGGTCAACGTGAGCCACAATGGCGACGTTGCGAAAATCGGGGCGGGCATCCACGCCGGTGATTGTCGCAGTGCAGTGCGCTGATCGCGAAAACGAGAGGCAACCCCGAGGGACAACGGGGGCGAAACCAGGCTCGCTTGCCAACTGAAACCGAAGAAGCCTCCAAGCCGGACAGGTAGGGTCTTCCCAGCTCCCACACTCCTAAGCCCGAGACTCTGCATGACGAAGCAGCCACGAGACGACGATCATCATGAGGAAGCGATAGCCATGGCGAGTCCATCGGACCGTAAGAGCGCCCAGGACCGACGGCAGAACCCGCTGGCGCAAGCGTGGCGAAGTATTGAGCCAGCCGTTTTTGTTCCCTCGTCGATCATCATCATCGGACTCATCGTCTTCGCGGTGATCTATTCAGCGACGGCTACCGACGCCCTCGGCACGCTCAACGGTGCTATCACCGACGGAGTCGGCTGGTGGTATGTGCTGGCCACAACGGGCTTCGTCGTCTTCGCCATCTATTGCGGCGCCTCGCGGATCGGCACTATTCGCCTCGGCGAAGACGACGAACGCCCCGAGTTCAGTTTCTTCGCATGGCTGGCAATGCTGTTCTCCGCCGGTATGGGCATCGGCCTGGTGTTTTACGGCGTCGCCGAACCACTGACGCACTACGTGAGCCCGCCCGAGCCGGAGAAAATCCTCGGCCAGACCGACGGCGCGGCCGACCAGGCCATGGCACTAACCCTGTTCCACTGGGCTCTGCACCCGTGGGCGGTCTACGTCGTCGTCGGCCTCGGCATGTCCTACATGACCTACCGTCGCGGCCGCCCGCTCTCGGTGCGCTGGCTGCTGGAACCACTGCTGGGTCGGGAACGGGTCGAAGGCCCGATCGGCCACGCGGTGGATATCACGGCCGTCGTCGGCACCCTGTTCGGCGTGGCCACCTCTCTCGGTTTCGGCATCACCCAGATCGCGGCCGGCCTGGAATACCTAGGCTGGATCCAGATCGACAACTGGTGGACGGTCGGACTGATCGGCGCAATCACTCTGGCAGCGACGATCTCGGTGGTCACCGGTGTCAGCAAGGGTCTGAAGTGGCTGTCGAACATCAACATGCTGCTGGCCGCCGCTTTGGCATTTTTCGTGATGTTGCTGGGGCCCACGTTGTTCCTGTTGCAGGCGTTCGTGCAGAACCTTGGCGTCTACATCCAATCGCTCCCGGAGTTGATGCTGCGCACTGCGCCGTTCGCCGGCGGCGAGTGGCTCGGCAACTGGACCATCTTCTACTGGGGCTGGTGGATCAGCTGGGCTCCGTTTGTCGGCATGTTCATCGCACGGATCTCGCGGGGCCGCACCATCCGAGAGTTCGTCGCAGCGGTGTTGCTCGTCCCAAGTGTGATCGGCGCGCTGTGGTTCACCATCTTCGGCGACTCGGCAATCCTTCGACAACGCACCAGTGGCGACATGCTCGTGGAAGGCGCGGTCGACACCAATACGTCGTTGTTCCGCCTGCTGGACGGCTTGCCCATCGCAACGTTCACCACCGTGCTCGCGATCGCGGTGATCGGGTTCTTCTTCGTGACATCGTCGGATTCCGGCTCGCTGGTCATCGACATACTGTCCTCGGGCGGAGAGTTGGACCCGCCAAAGCTGACGCGGGTGTACTGGGCCGTCATGGAAGGAGCGGCGGCTGCAGTGCTGCTGTTGGTCGGTGGCTCAGGCTCGTTGACCGCGTTACGAACCGCGTCGATCGCGACGGCGGTGCCGTTCTCGCTGGTAATGGTCGCGGCCTGTGTGTCGATGTTCCGAGCGTTCCGCTATGACCTGGCCACCAAGTCACGACTTCTGCACATCTCGGCACCGGATGGAGTGCCCAGCTCGCAGCGCCACGATGTCTCGGCCACGCTGGCTGGGCTGGTCGCGGTCCGCACGGTTCATCCCGATTCCTGCGTGGTGCATCCGACCACAGGCGAACTGACCATCACCGAACCAGTTGACCCCCTTGACGGTGAACACGTCACCGGCGAGCCTGAAGTAGCTCACTGACGTCGGCGTCACTCAAGCAGCGTCGCGAGTTGGGGCAGCCAAGTGGTATCTGCCGGCACCCACGGCAGGTTGTCGAGTTCGTCGAGGGTTACCCACCGCAGTGCACGGTGGTCATTGGGTTGCAGCACACCGTCGGTATGCGTGACGAGGTAGGCGCGCAAGATCGATGCTGGGCTCAGCGCCACGTCAACGCCGAGGCGGGCTCCCACGGCCACACCGATCCCGAGTTCCTCGCGCAGTTCGCGGGCCAGTGCGGCTTCGTCGGTCTCACCGGGCGCCGCCTTTCCGCCTGGCAGTTCCCACAGACCGGCCAGCTCAGGCGGTCGCGCACGCTGGGCGACGAGCAGCGCACCGTCCTGGATCAACGCGCCGGCGACCACGACCAGATTCGGCAACTGATTTGTCACTGCCGCGAACGGTATACCGTCAGACACGTGGCTGTGCTAACAGATGACCAAGTTGACGCCGCGCTGTCCGATCTCGGCGGCTGGGAACGCAGTAGCGGCGCACTGCGCAGATCGATCAAGTTCCCAACGTTCCTCGACGGCATCGACACGGTGCGCCGGGTGGCTGAACTCGCGGAGGACCAGGACCACCATCCAGACATCGACATCCGTTGGCGGACTGTTACTTTCGCATTGGTTACCCACTCCGAGGGCGGAATCACGACCAAGGATGTGGCTATGGCCGGCCAGATCAACCGGATCGTCGGGCAGTAGCGGCGATCCACGCCAAAGTCGCCAAGGTGGCGACGACGTAGATGAGGCCGGCCCACGCCAGGTACCACGGCCGGGAAATTTCCCAGATGCTCGGCTGGGCGAAGCTGAGCAACCACGGCACACCGACAACGGTCAAGAACAACCAGACGCGGAAGAGGACCCGCGCCCCGAGCCGATCCCGTACCGGACCGTGTAGCAGCCAGATCATCAGCGGAATCAGCCACACCCAGTGATGAGTCCATGAAATCGGTGACAACAACAGACCGAACAGTTGCACGATCACGATGGCCGCGAGCCGGTCCTCGGCGCCCCCCACCGCGCGCCACGCCAGCACGGCCAGCACAGCTGTCGCGGCGATGCCGATCAAGACAACCGGGCCGTAGCCGGCGTCGGCTCCCATGATCCGCGAGATCCCACCCCGCCAGGACTGATTGAACGACGTCCCAATTGGGCCGACCCGGCTGGCATCGCCGAGCAGGCGGGTGAAGTAGTAGCGGACCTGGTCACCGACCACAAGCGCCGACAGCCCGATCGTCAGGAAGAACACGACCGCTGAGAACGCCAACGCCCCCCAGCGGCGGGCTCCCAGGAAGTACAACCCCGACACTGCGGGCGTCAGCTTCACTCCGGCAGCCAGGCCGACCAGCAGCCCGGAAAGCCACCAACGCGTGCTGTAGACGGCAAAGAGAACGGCCAACACCAGCAAGACGTTGACCTGGCCGTAGTCGAATGTGCTGCGCAACGGTTCGGTCCAGATACCGATGGCCGTCCACAACATCGCGACCCGCCGGTCCCCCGATGAACTCCCGGCAGGCAGCAGCCGCTGACTCATGCGCACCACCGCGTAGAGCGCCGCCACGACGCCGAGTTGCCAAGCAAGCGCGACCACGCCGAAAGGCAATAGATGCAACGGGTAAAACAGCACCGCCGCAAAGGGCGGATAGGTGAACGGTAGCGGGAAATCCGGTGTCTGCTCTGAGTAGACGTAGTCGTACAACGTGCCGGGGTGATCCAGGGTGCCAGCGCCGCCGAGATAGACGTGCAGGTCAACAAAGTTCGCGCCGTTGGGCAAAAGATAAGTCCACGCCAGACGTGCCCCGATGCTCAGGGCCAGCAACACAGGCGCCGCGACTGACAGTCGGGCTGCCAGCCGCGAAGGGGCGCTGGCTGAGTTGGGAGCGATGGCGTCGATGCGCACGACTCTATCGAGCCGTCACGATCGGTACTCGCGTCCGTAACGGTTGAATAAATGCCACACGTGTCACTTGAGTACCTCTAGCAACG
>JBMYXJ010000015.1:0-15100 GCA_049608285.1 Mycobacterium sp.
CTGGCGTTCCCTTTACCATTGTGCGCGCGGCCTGGTTCGCGCAGAACTTCTCCGAAGGCTATCTGCGCGACCCGATCCTTGGCGGCGTGCTGCCGATGCCGGGCGGCGACATTGCCGGTGCCGCCGCAGGTGATCTGGTGCACTTGCTCGCTGAGCTGCTCGACAATGCGCTGAGGTATTCGCCGTCTGACTCGCAGGTGACGGTGTCTGCCGTGCGTACCGGCAACGGCGGCTTGGTCCTGGAGTTGGCTGATACCGGTCTGGGAATGACCGAGGCCGATCTGCAGAGGGCCAACACCCGGCTGCAGTCCTTCGGTGAGGGCAACTCGCACACGGCACTGCACATGGGGCTGTTCGTGGTGGGCCAGCTGGCCACCCGGCACGGCATGGTGGTGCGACTTCGCAGCACTGTCGCCCAGGAGCCGGGGTCGGGCATCACTGCAGGGGTGTACGTGCCGGCCGACCAGTTCGTGGCCGGCTGATTTGGCGTGAACGCACACGAAGTCGACCGGGAATTCGACGGTCGCGACTTTCGCGACGAAGACCTCAGTCGCCTACGCACCGAGCGTGTGGTGTTCACCGGATGTGACTTTTCCGGCGTCGATCTGACCGAGTCAGAGCATGTTGGCTCCGCCTTCCGCAATTGCATGTTTCGCAGTACTTCACTGTGGCACAGTGTGTTTCGACACTGCAGTTTCCTCGGATCGACGTTCATCGACTGCAGGATGAGGCCCATGAAGCTGGTCGAGGTGGATCTGACGTTGGCCGCGCTGGGCGGGGCAGACCTGCGTAAAACCGATCTTTCCGATTGCCGGCTGCGCGAAACGAGCCTGGTGGCTGCCGACCTCCGCGAAGCGGTGTTGCGGCGCGCCGACCTGACGGGGGCGCGCGTCCAGGACGCCCGGCTGGAGGGTGCCGATCTGCGCGGGGCACGCATCGAGCCGACGTTCTGGACAACGGCAAGAATGCGTGGCGCCATGGTCGACATCGAGCAGGCGCTGGCCTACGCGGCCGCCCATGGGCTCGACATCGGCGGGTGAGGTTTCTCGGCCCAGAGTCGCTCATTCTCTTCCCGGGCCGACTTCTTGCTGGCTCGTACCCTGCCCCTACTCAGCCAGCTTTGAGCCTGATCCGCCAGCGTACAAAACCGACGTAGAAGACACTGATCGCCGCCAGCATCGCCATGTCGAACATCCAGGCACCCGAGGTGTGCTCCCAATGTCGGTCCTTCGGGGTCAACGGACCGGGTACCAACCGGATTAGGTCGATGGTCGACGCCGAGGACGCGAAGCCCCAACGGGCCGGTGTGGCCCAGGACATCTGGTCCAGCACGATGCGGCCGGTCACCGGGATCATGCCGCCGGAGAACACCAGCTGGCTCATGATCGCGACCACCAGCAGCGGCATGATCTGCTCGCTCGACCTGGCGAGAGCCGAAAGTGCCAGGCCGACCATAGCCGCAGCCACACACGTCGCCCCGATATCGACGAACAATTCCAGGCTGCGGTTGCCGATCATCGCACCGCTGTTAGCTGCGCCGGGACCCCAACCCTTGCCCACGATCGCGATAGACGTGACGATCGCAGCCTGCACGATGGCGAATCCGGTGAACACCATGACCTTCGCCATGAGGTAGGCCGAAGTGGATAGGCCGACTGCCTGCTCGCGTCGGAAGATGGCCCGCTCGCCGATCAGGGCGCGGATGGTCAGGGCAGTGCCCATGAAGATGGCGCCAACATTGAGCATCACCAGGATCTGCCCGGGCTCATTGGGCGCCTCACCACCTTGCTCGGCGGGAACGGGAACACCGAACCCGACGTCGCCGGGCACAGACAACGACAACACGCCCATGATGAACGGCAACATCATCAGGAACGCGAAGTACCCGCGGTCGGAGATCACCAGCCGGATCTGGCGTCGCGCGATCGTGGACAACTGCCTTCGGGTGCTGGTCCGGGTCGGATTACCCAGGTCCGCGGGACTTAGGGCGGGCGGCTGCGGCGGGGGAGGCCCGTGCTGGGCGAGGAAGCGTTGCGCCGCGCCGTCTGGGTCGCCGGCGACGCTGGAGAAGATGTCGGCCCAGTTGGTCGTGCCCATGGAGGGGCCGACCTCGCTGGGTGGGCCGTAGAATGCGGTCTTTCCGCCAGGGGCCAGCAGCAGCACCTGGTCGCACACGTCGAGGTAGGTCAGCGAGTGGGTGACGACGAGCACCACGCGGCCCGCATCGGCAAGCTGGCGCAACATGGTCATCACCTGGCGATCCAGGGCGGGATCCAGGCCCGAGGTCGGCTCGTCGAGGATGAGCAGCGATGGGCCGGTCAGTAGTTCGAGCGCGACTGAGGCGCGCTTGCGCTGCCCGCCGGAGAGCTTGTCAACGCGGGTGTCCAGGTGCTCGGTCATCTCGAGTTCCTGCAGCACCTCGTTGACGACCTGTGCGCGGTCGGTCTGGTTGGTGTCGGGCGGCAGTCGAAGCTCAGCGGCGTACATCAACGCCTGCCTTACCGTGAGCTGGCCGTGCACCACGTCGTCCTGCGGCACCATCCCGATTCGGGAGCGCAGCGAGGCGTATTCACTGTGAACGTCGTGGCCCTCGAATGACACCTGGCCCGTCGTCGGATGGGTGTAGCCGGCGACCTGCCGGGCGAATGTGGACTTGCCGGCGCCCGAGGGGCCGATCACAGCCGTCAGTGTCCCTGGCTGCGCTGACATCGAGATGTTGTCCAGCAGCGTCTTGTTGCCCTCGATCGTCCAGGAAACGCCGTAGACGTCGAGTCCGCCGACTGCACTGTCAGCGGCGGCCTGGGCGCGACGTATCAGCGTGCCATTGCCGAAGACGAGGTCGACGTTGCCGATGGTGACGGTGTCACCGTCTGTGAGCATCGCCGTGTCGATGCGAGTCCCATTGACGAAGGTGCCGTTGATGCTGCCGTTGTCGCGGATCTCGGTGCCCGAAGGCGTCGCGACCAGGGTGGCGTGGTGACGTGAGGCCAGCACGTCCGGGATGACGATTTCGTTGTCGCCCGCGCGGCCGATCTTGACCGAACTCGCCGGCACGTCTGCGGGGCGGCCTGGCCGAAGGACCTTCAGCATGCTGGTCGCGATGTTGCCGTCACTCGACCTCGGCGCTGCGGCTGGTCCCTTTACCGTGACGGACTCCAGTTCCGGCGAAGAGATAGGCGGTGCCGGCGCCGGCGGGTGCCCGCCAGTCGGGCGAGGACCCGGGCCGGTGGGGCGAGGACCTGGACCAGTCGGGCGAGGACCTGGGCTGGTGGGGCGAGGACCTGGACCAGTCGGGCGAGGACCTGGGCCGGTGGGGCGAGGGCCCGGTCCAGTTGCGTGAGGACCTGGGCCGGTGGCGCGAGGGCCCGGTCTGGTTTGGTGAAGACCTGGTCCGCTCGGATACTGCCCGGGGTGCGGGGGCTGCCCGGTGGATGGTGGTGGCTCGCTGGGCCAGGTCGCGCTGGGGCGGTCCACACCCTGGAGCGCCGCGGTCGGTGGCGGGGAACCTGCCAACCCTTGATGACGTCCGACCTCGAACGTGAGTAGCGGCCCGTCCGGGTTGCCAAGGTGAATCTGCTGGCCGTCGGTGATATCGGCTGCGGGCACGCGGCGTCCGTTGATGAACATCCCGTTGAGGCTGCCGTTGTCGACGGCGATCCATCGGCCCTGCTCGAACCGCAGCACGAGGTGGGCCCGGGAGATCAACGGATGCGCAATGCGGACGTCGGCGCGCAGATCTCGGCCCACGACGACGTCGCTGCCAGCGGCGAAAGTGCGCGGGGACCCGTCATACCGAACGGTCAGCGCAGGGGATGCTGGTCGGCTCATCGGGACCGACTCTATCGGTTGGCTTTCCGAACATCGCTCAGAGCGAACGTAACAAACGCGCGTTTCAAAGAGGTTGGACTCAGCCACGACATACCCGAATTGTGCGGGCAGGCCGTCGAGCCAGCGCGGTTCGAAGAGGCGCGGGGAAGATCGTTGACCGGTGTTCGGCATCAACATCCGTGATCGCGACCCTCGGCGAGGCGCTGGTTCACCTCGCGCTATAGCTTCACCAGCGGCCCATCATCGTCCCCGATGTCTTCGGCCCACAGGTCCGGCTGGGCGACGATGAAATCGCCCATCATCTGTATGCAGCGTTGGTCATTGAGCACGGTGACCGCGACGCCGTGTTCGGTGAGCCAGCTGTGTCCGCCGGCGAAGGTCTGGCTCTCTCCCACGATGAGCGTGCCGATGTTGAACTGGCGTATCAGACCACAGCAATACCAGCATGGCGACAGCGTCGTTGCCATGACCGTGGAACGGTAGTGGCGTTGTCGTCCAGCGGCACGGAAGGCGTCTGTTTCGGCATGCAGTGACGGATCGTTGTGCTGGACACGGCGGTTGCGCCCAGCCCCCAGTAGCGCACCATCGGAGGCGAACAACGCTGCACCAATCGGAACCCCGCCTTCGGCCAGCCCTTTTCGGGCCTCCTGGTAGGCAACCTCCAGGAGCTCGGGGTCCGTACTCATACGTCGATGTTGTCTGGACCTTCGCTCGTTGTCCAGGAGTTCAAGGTGCCCCGTTTGGGCACCTTGAACATGCATGAGGTCGACCTGATCGTCGCGGCGAGTGGCCGGCCGGAATGGGTCCGCCCTCCGGAGTTCCCCTGTTCCCGCGCTGGGCCACCTAGGACTCTGGTGTGGGCGCGGGCGTCAGGAGTCCGTGCCGGGTTCTCCGTCCTACCCTCAAGCGGCTAAACTTCTCCCGCGCACGCCGTGGTCGTGCCCTCATCGCCCCAGACTGGCCGGCGATCCAGTGACGACACAGTGAGTGCCTTCGTAGATCGTGGCCATGCATTGATTGCAGTGATTGCATACCGACTTCACCGAGTGTCCGGGCCCGTCTGCCTGAATCCGGTTGAGCAGATCGGGCTCGGCGAGCAGCGCGCGACCCATAGCGACGAAGTCAAAGCCCTCGGCCATTGCCAAGTCCATCGTGTCGCGGTTGGTGATACCGCCGAGCAGGATGAGCGGAAGGGACAGCTCGGCGCGGAAGAGCTTCGCATCGCGCAGCAGATAGGCCTCACGGTAGGGGTATTCGCGGAGGAACTTCTTGCCCGTCATCCGAATACCCCACCGCAGCGGCGGTTTGAAGGCCCCTGCGAACTCCTTGATCGGTACATCGCCACGGAATAGGTACATCGGGTTGACCAGTGAACTGCCAGCGGTGAGCTCGATCGCGTCCAGACCGCCGTCGGACTCAAGCCATTTCGCGGTTTGCAGCGACTCATCGGTGGAGATGCCACTACTGATTCCGTCGGTCATATTGAGCTTGGCGGTCACCGCGATCGGTGTGCCCGCCTTGTCCACCGTCCGGCGCACTGCCAGCACCGCTTCCCGGGCGACTTTGGCGCGATTGGCCAGTGACCCACCGAACTCGTCGTGGCGACGGTTGATCAGCGGCGACAGGAACGAACTCGCGAAATAATTGTGGCCCAGATGGATCTCGACCGCGTCGAAGCCCGCGTCAATGGCGCAGCGCGCTGCGTTGGCGTGCGCCTCGACGATGTCGTCGATGTCCTCGCGGGTGGCCTTCTTGGCGAAGCGCATCGCCAGCGGGTTGAAGAACCGCACCGGCGCGTGAGCTTTGGCCTTGTTGGACCGCGCATTGGCGACCGGGCCGGCGTGCCCGATCTGTGCGCTGATCGCCGCACCCTCGGCGTGGATCGCGTCGGTGAGTCGGCGCAGCCCCGGCATCGCCTCGGGACGCCAGTAGATTTGCTTGCCCTCGGTACGCCCGCCAGGTGAGACGGCCAGATAGGCGACAGTGGTCATGCCGACCCCGCCGGCGGCCGGCAACCGGTGGTAGGTGATCAGATCTTCGGTAACCAGCGCCTCCGGCGTGGCCCCCTCGAATGTCGCGGCTTTGATGACGCGGTTGCGCAACGTCAGCGGCCCTAGCTTGGCCGGGGTGAACACATCGTGGGGAACTGTCATGTCAAAGAAGCTTGCCACGCCGTCGTTGAAATCACACCGCCTGACAGAATGACCGCTGTGGGTGCGATCACTTTGGACGGCAAAGCAACGCGCGACGAGATCTTCATCGGCCTCGCCAAGCGTGTCGAGGTGCTGACCGCGGACGGGCGAACTCCCGGGCTCGGCACCGTGTTGGTGGGAGAGGACCCTGGCTCGCACGCCTACGTGCGCGGTAAACACTCGGACTGCGCCAAAGTGGGCATCAACTCGATCCGCCACGATCTGCCCGCCGACATCAGCCAGGCCGCTCTCAACGAGGTGCTTGACGAACTCAACGCCAACCCCGGATGCACCGGCTACATCGTTCAGCTGCCGTTGCCCAAGCAGCTGAACGAGAATGCTGCACTTGAGCGCGTGGACCCGGATAAGGATGCTGATGGCCTGCACCCGATGAACCTGGGAAGACTGGTGCTCAACGGGCCGGCTCCGCTGCCGTGCACGCCCCGGGGCATCGTGCACTTGCTGCGGCGCTACCAGGTCGAGATCGCCGGCGCGCACGTCGTCGTCATCGGGCGCGGTGTGACCGTCGGCCGCCCGCTCGGACTGCTGCTCACCCGCCGCTCGGAGAACGCCACGGTCACGCTGTGCCACACCGGGACCCGCCACCTTCCCCAGATCACCGCCGAAGCCGATGTGATCATCGCCGCGGCGGGGGTGCCGCACATGCTGACCCCCGAAATGGTCCGTCCGGGCGCCGCCGTTGTGGACGTCGGTGTCAGCCGCGACGACGCCGGCAAGCTCGTCGGCGACGTACACCCCGGTGTCTGGGAGGTGGCCGGCCACGTCTCCCCGAATCCCGGCGGTGTGGGCCCCCTGACCCGGGCGTTCCTGTTGACCAACGTGGTCGAGCGTGCCGAGGCCGTCGCGTCCCTGTGACCCTCAAGGAATTCGCCCACAAGGTGTTCGCCGTGCAATGGCCGATCATGTTGGTCGGCCTGTTCCTGGTGGCGGCCTTCGCGTTGGTGGCCACCGGCTATTGGCGCCGCGGAGCGCTGGTGATGGCGATTGGTATCGGTGTGGCGGCGGCACTTCGGTTGACTCTCACCGACGATCGGGCAGGCTTGCTCGTTGTGCGTACCCGGACGTTCGACGTCCTCACCACGGGATCGGTCAGCGCGGCAGTGTTCTACATCGCATGGACCATCGATCCGCTCGGCACCAGCTGACCCCCCAGTGCTTTGAGCGCCGATCGCGCATCTGTTTTTGTCGTTGAGCTGGTGACTGCGCTACCGGCGTTGGGCGTTCGCCGGAATTAGGCGAATGTGGCGCGGATACAGACAGTGACGTAGGGCAGTGCCAGACCGCTGACGTTGGCCAGGGCAGGGTGGCCGGCCAGCAGTTCCCGGACGCGATCCAGTGTGCGGGCCCGGACCTGCTCGGGGGAGGTGATGCAGTAGCTGCGCGAGGCCACCAGGTCGATCAGCGCCTGCGGTGTTAGGTAGCTGGTCCACTCGACCTGCTCGCGCTCGACGTCGGTGAACGTGGCGGGCAGATCCACCGATTGGCTGAAGGGATCGCTCTCGTGGCCGATGATGCGGCCCAAATCTTTTACCCAGCCCAGCCGTTCGTCGCGGTTGTTCCACACCAGACCGAGCCGACCACCGGGCCGCAGTACGCGGGCCACTTCCTTGATAGCCCGCTCCGGGTCGAACCAGTGCCATGCCTGGGCCACCAGCACCGCGTCGACGCTGTTGTCGGGCAGCGGAATCTCTTCGGCACTACCGAGCAGCGCCGGGGTGTCGGGCAGTGAGGTGCACAGCAGTTCGAGCATCTCGGGGATCGGGTCGACGGCGATGACGTTGAGGCCCCGCTCCACCAGTCGCGTGGTCAGTTTGCCCGTGCCGGCGCCGAGGTCGAGGACTTCAAGGGGCCGGTCGCCTTCTTCGGGCAGCAACCAGTTGATTGCCTCTGGAGGGTAGGACGGGCGTCCGCGCTCGTAGGCCGCGGCTTCGACGCCGAACGACAGCGAACGCTGTTCGGGTGAGCCGGTCACCGCGCTGTCAGCTCCAGCGTCCGGCGGATCAGCATGCCGACCGCATCAGTTTCCAGCAGGAAGCCGTCGTGACCGTAGATAGAGTCGACGACGTCGAGCCCCTCGCAGCCCGGCAGCAGGCGGGCCAGTTCCTTCTGCAGCCGCAGCGGGTAGAGGCGATCCGAGGAGATGCCGCCAACCACAGCAGGTACTGAACAGCTGCGCAGCGCGGCCTCGACACCGCCCCGGTCGCGTCCGACGTCATGGCTGGACAACGCGTCGGTAAGTGCAACGTAGGTGCCCGCGTCGAAGCGCGCGACGAGCTTTCGGCCCTGATGCTGCAGGTAGCTCTGCACGGAATAGCGACCGCCCGTGGCGGGCTTCTCGTCGCCCTGCGGATCGTTGCCGAACCGGTCGTCTAACTCCGTCTCGCCCCGATAGGTCAGGTGTGCGAAGCTCCGGGCGATCTGCATGCCGACGTCGGGGGAACGTCCGGTGCCGTAATAGTCGCCCCCGCACCAGTTCGGGTCGGACGTGATCGCTGCCACCTGGCTACTCTGCGTTCCGACCTGGTCGGCGGTGGCACGCGCTCCGACGGCGAGCACCAGCCCCGCGCGAACCCTGTCTGGATGCGTCACGATCCACTCCAGGGCTCGTGCTCCGCCCATCGATCCGCCGATCACCGCAGCGACATCGGTGATGCCCAGTTTGGCCAGCGCAGCCACATCGGCTGCTACCTGGTCGCGTATCGATATCTTGGGAAACCTTGAACCCCAGGGTTTTCCATCGGGAGCCAGCGAGCTCGGTCCGGTCGACCCCCGGCACCCGCCCAAGACATTGGTCGAGATTGCGCACCAACGATCGGTATCGATTGGCGCGCCGGGACCGGCGACGCCGTCCCACCAGCCGGGCGTCGGGTGCTGCGTTCCAGGGGGGCCGGTGATATGTGAGTCGCCGGTCAGCGCGTGCAGCACGACCACCACGTTGTCGCGCTCGGGTGAGAGTTCCCCCCATCGCTGTACCGCGATCGACACATCGTCGAGAACCTGGCCGTTCTCCAGGCGCAGCGCGCCGATGTCAACGACTGCGACCTCACCCTCGGGGGGCAGGGTCGCGTGCCGGTCCGCGGTCCTCACACCGATGATTGTCACGTCACAAGCCTCAGCTTGAGGCCAAAGTGGGTGGATCGGTTTTTCCGTGAGTACCCGAGGTCCCTGGAAGACCGGCCGCCGCGGCGAATCCTCGATCGAGGTCGGCGAGGATGTCGTCGATCCCCTCGATGCCAACCGCGAGCCGCACCAAGCCCGGTGTCACCCCGGAAGCAAGCTGTTCCTCAGGGGAGAGCTGGGCATGCGTCGTGGAAGCCGGGTGGATTACCAGGGATCGCACATCGCCGATGTTGGCGACGTGGCTGTGCAGCTGCAGTGCATTCACGAACGCCGTGCCCGCCTCGAGGCCGCCGGCCAGTTCGAACGCCATCACCGCGCCGGTTCCCTTGGGGGCCAGCCGCTTCCCCAGCTCATACCACGGTGAGGTGGCCAGGCCCGCGTAGTTCACCGAGATCACCTCGTCACGTCCGGTGAGGTATTCGGCGACCTTCTGCGCGTTGGACACATGCCGCTCGACGCGCAAGCTCAGTGTCTCCAGACCCTGGGCGATGAGGAATGCGTTGAAGGGGGCCACAGCAGAGCCGAGGTCCCGCAGCAGCTGCACGCGGGCCTTGAGTGCGTAGGCGGGCGGGCCGAGTTCGACGAACACCACGCCGTGGTAGCTCGGGTCTGGGGTGGTGAAGCCGGGGAAGCGCCCGTTGGTCCAGTCGAAGTTGCCGCTATCGACTATGACGCCTGCGATCGCGGTGCCGTGGCCGCCGAGATACTTCGTCGCCGAGTGCACGACGATGTCGGCGCCGTGCGAAATCGGCTGGATCAGGTAGGGCGTCGCGATGGTGTTGTCGACGATCAGCGGCACGCCGTTCTCGTGCGCCACGGACGCGACCGCGGGGATATCCAGAATGTCTATTTGGGGGTTGGAGATAGTCTCGGCGAAGAATGCCTTGGTGTTCGCCTGCGCCGCGCTCCGCCATGACTCCAGATCATCGGGGTCCTCCACGAAGCTCACCTCGATACCGAGCTTGGGCAACGAATAGTGGAACAGGTTGTAGGTGCCGCCGTACAGTCGCGGGCTGGACACGATGTGATCGCCTACGCCGGCCAAATTCAGGATCGCGAAAGTCTCCGCCGCCTGCCCGGAGGACAGCAACAGCGCGGCGACACCGCCTTCCAACGCGGCGATGCGCTGCTCTACGACATCCTGAGTCGGGTTCATGATGCGGGTGTAGATGTTGCCCGGCTCAGCAAGGCCGAACAGCGCTGCGGCATGGTCGGTGCTGTCGAATGCGTAGCTGGTGGTCTGGTAGATAGGCAGGGCACGGGCGTTGGTGGCGGTGTCGGGCGCCTGCCCTGCGTGTATCTGCTTGGTTTCGAACGCCCACGTAGCGGCGTCGGCCTCGTTATTGGTGCTCATGTGATGTTCTCCTCATGAAAGGTGTCTGGCGGTGGATCAGAAACACGCAGAAATGCACGACTTGTGACCGGCAACTGTCACGGCTGAACTCGTCATCAGGTTTCCCCGTCTCTTCAGGGGGCCCGTTTCACGGCGGACCCGCGCTTGCCTTGCAGCCGTGCGTGGCTGCTCAACCTGGTCATCACCCGGGGCACCCCACCGCGGTTGGAGGGTTGCCGGCCAGCTAGCCGGGGCTTGACGCTGGCACTCATGACCGAATCGAAGAGTATCGCACCATGGTGAGAAGGTGCTAGTGGGGACGACCTCGGCACGAGCATCATGATTAGGCCGGCGGCCAGCCCGCCGCAGGTCATGGCGATACCGCCGGTCGAGCGAGAACGCTGTGATGTGTCCGATTAGGGTCTGCGGTCGTGAGGCGCACGGGAGAAAAATGGCGGTGATCGTCAGCACCATCAACGTGAACGGTATCCGCGCGGCGGTCAAACAACGGTCCGAGGAGAACCTGGGCCTGCTGCCGTGGCTCAAGGAGACCCAGGCCGACGTGGTGTGCCTGCAGGAAACTCGCGCCGACAACGAGCAGCTCACTCACGCGCTGTCGCCAGCGCTGGCGGACGGATGGCACCTGGCCTCGGCAGAGCCCCATATCAAGGGGCGCAACGGGGTGGCGGTGTTATCGCGCACGCCGTTCGACAGCGTCAGGATCGGTTGTGGGGCAGCGGAGTTCGCTGACCACGGCCGCTATATTGAGGTCGACACCGCCGATCTGACGGTGGCCAGCGTGTACTTCCCGACGGGGGAGGCCGACACAGATCGGCAATCGGAGAAAGAGCGCTTCATGGCCGCCGTTGCCGCCCGGATGGCGGTGCTGATCACGCGTTCGGCTGCAGATGGAACACCGTCGGTGCTGTGTGGCGACTGGAATATCGCTCACACCGAGAACGACATCAAGAACTGGCGCGGCAACCTCAAGAAGGCGGGTTTCCTACCGCAGGAACGGCAGTGGCTCACCGACCTGCTGGCTACCGGCTGGGTCGACGTGGTGCGCCAGGCGCATCGCGACGTGGCCGGTCCGTACGCCTGGTGGTCGTGGCGAGGCAAAGCATTCGACAACGACGCGGGGTGGCGCATCGACTACCAGTTGGCCACCCCTGGCCTGGCGGTGCGGGTCGCGTCCGCGGGCACCGAACGCCCGCCCGCCTATGCCCTGCGGTGGTCCGACCACGCGCCGGTGACGGTCGAGTACGGGTGATTGGCGTGTCCCGGCACGCATCGTCGGATGCCATCCGATGGTGCCTGCATCGTGGTCGCGGACAGGCAATGGGAAAATGGCGTTCATCATGACCCCAGACGCCGTGACCCCAGACGCCGTGACCCCAAATGCTGTGACCCCAAGTGCTGTGACCCCAAGTGCTGTGACCCCAAGTGCTGTGACCCCAAATACGAAGCCGGTGGTTTTCTCCGGCGCGCAGCCCACCTCCGATTCCCTGCACCTGGGCAACGCGCTGGGCGCGGTCAGTCAGTGGGTGGGGTTGCAGGAAGGCCATGATGCCTATTTCTGCGTCGTCGACCTGCACGCGATCACCGTCGCGCAGGAACCCGAGACACTGCGCAGGCGCACCCTGGTGACGGCCGCGCAATATCTCGCACTGGGTGTCGACCCGTCCCGGGCATCGGTGTTCATTCAGAGCCACGTGCCTGCCCATGCCGAATTGGCTTGGGTGCTAGGGTGTTTCACCGGTTTCGGCCAGGCTTCGCGGATGACGCAGTTCAAGGACAAGTCGCAAAACCAGGGTGCGGATGCCACCACCGTAGGACTGTTCACCTATCCGGTGCTGATGGCCGCCGACGTGTTGCTCTACGACACCGAGTTGGTGCCCGTGGGTGAGGATCAGCGTCAACACCTCGAGCTGGCGCGTGATGTCGCGCAGCGGTTCAATGCGCGTTTTCCCGACACATTTGTGGTCCCTGAGGCGATGATCGGCAAGGCCACCGCCAAGATCTACGACCTGGCCGATCCGAGGGCCAAGATGAGCAAGTCGGCTGCCACCGATGCCGGCCTGATCAGCCTGCTCGACGATCCAGCCAAGACTGCTAAGAAGATTCGCTCAGCGGTCACCGACAGCGAGCGGGAAGTCTCCTACGATCCGGAAGCCAAGCCGGGGGTGTCCAACCTGCTGACCATCCAGTCTGCGGTGACCGGCGTTGAGATTGACAAACTGGTCGAGGGCTATTCCGGGCGAGGTTACGGCGACCTGAAGAAAGAGACCGCCGAGGCGGTGGTCGAGTTCGTCACGCCGATCAAGGCGCGGGTCGATGAGTTACTGGCCGACCAGGCCGAGCTGGAGAGAGTATTGGCCAGCGGTGCTGCCCGCGCGCGGGAGGTGTCTGGGCGAACGTTGCGGCGAGCATATGACCGGTTAGGGTTTCTACCGACTCGCTAGCCATTGGGGGGTGTCGGGTGACCGAGGTGAACCGCTCGACTGAATCTGGGGACAAGCCCGGCATATTGGACCGGTTGCGAGCCCGGATGCCCTGGCTCGACCACGCAATTCGCGCCCAGCAGCGATACAGCGACTGCGACGGCGACTTCTACGCCGCCGCGATCACCTACTTCACTATTTTCGCGCTCTTTCCGCTGTTGATGGTTGGGTTCTCCGTCGGCGGCTTCGTGCTGGCGAGCCAGCCCCAACTGCTCGGGCAGATCAAGAATCAGATCGAGGTCACCATCGGCGGTGACCTCGGTCAACAGATCATCGTGTTGATGGATTCGGCGATCAACTCCCGCGCCTCGGTGGGCATCATCGGTTTGGCGGCTGCGGCGTGGGCCGGGCTGAGTTGGATGAACAACCTGCGCGAGGCGCTTAGCCAGATGTGGGGTAGCTACCGCGAGGAACGTCCCGGATTTATCCGAACCAAACTGTCGGATCTGCTGAGGTTGGTGTCGGCGGCCGTGGCGATCCTGGCCAGTGTCGCGCTCACGGCCCTGGGCAGCACGTCGCTGCTAAAAGACACGTTGAGCTGGCTGGGAGTCGACGACACCAGCGGGATGAACGTGATGTTGCGGGTGGGCTCCACGGTGCTCTCGGTCCTGGTGTCGTGGCTGCTGTTCACCTGGGCGATCGCGCGGTTGCCCCGGGAGTCGGTCAGCTTCCGCAGCAGTGTCCGAGCCGGCCTCCTGGCCGCTGTCGCGTTCGAAATCTTCAAACAACTCGGCTCGATCTACCTGAGCTCAGTGGTAGCAAGTCCGGCTGGAGCGACATTCGGGCCCGTGCTCGGTCTGATGGTGTTCGCCTACATCACAGCCCGGCTGATCCTTTTTTCCACTGCGTGGGCGGCCACGACACCGGAGAACATGGGCGAAGATCCCATTCCCGCACCGGGTCCTGTCGTCATCCAGAACCGGATCATCACCCGGCCGGGGCTGAGGCCGTGGCAGGCGGCTCTGGCGGTGGGGATCGGGGCGCTTGGTGCTCTGAGTCTGTCGCGGTGGCGCCGCCGTTAGTCAGTGTTGTGGGCGGCGGTTCAGCGCTCGGGCGCCCATGATCAGGGTGAACACGATGATCACCCCGACCACCCCCACGCCGACCCGAACGGGAAGCGCGTTGACATCGGGGACGACGGCGTTGGCGGTGCTGACGGTGTTCGCGGCGGCGGGTTCCGGCTTGGTTCCGCCCAGGGAGGGGTCCGGCTCGATGAGGGTGCCGACCTTGGTGCCGGGGGCGGTGGCGTATCCGTAGTCCAGTAGTCGGGCTGCCTGTTCCCAGGGGGCGATGGGCTGCCGGGTGCCGCGCAGCAGTACAGCGACCAGGCGGCGTCCGTCGCGGTCGGCGGCGCCGACGAAGGTTTGTCTGGCGTCGTCGGTGTACCCGGTCTTCCCGCCGATCGCACCCGGATAGTTGTCGAGCAGCTTGTTGTCGTTCTCCACCGGGTAGCCGCCGCCACCGCGGCCGGGGAACGGAAACGATTGGGTGGCTACAATATTGGAGAAGATGGGGTCGCGCCAGGCGTGCCGGTAGAAAAGGCCCATATCGTAGGCCGAGGTGCTCATGCCGGGGCCATCGAGTCCTGACGGCGTCGCTACCCGAGTGTCACGCGCCCCCAACTTTCTTGCCAGGACGTTCAGCTTGTTCAGGGCGGCGCCCATGCCGCCCATCTGCCTCGCGAGCGCGTAGGCGGTGTCGTTGCCGGAGTACATGAGCAGGCCGTGCAACAGGTCGTTTATTGAGTAGAAGCCACCTTCCCCAATCCCAACCTTGGTGCCCTCCTGTGCTGAGTCCTCGGCGGTGCCGGGCACGACCTTGTGCAACGGTAAATCGTGGATTGCCTGCATCGCGGTGAGCACTTTGATGATGCTGGCGGGGCGGTGCCTACCGTGTGGATCTCGGGCGGCGATGACGTCGCCGGTGTCGAGATCGGCGACCAACCATGCTTCTGCGGAGATATCGCCGGGCACCGGCGGTGTGCCAGGGGCGGTGATGATGCCGCATCCCCGCAGCGCATCGCCGCCCATGGGCTTGGCGGGCACGGGCAGCGGGGCCGGAGGGTCACCGAACTCCGGGACCTCAGACGAATCGACTGCAGGTGG
>JBMYXJ010000016.1:0-2362 GCA_049608285.1 Mycobacterium sp.
GTAGTTCTTGTCCAGATACTCCCGGTCTGTGCCATGGTGCACCCGATGATGGGAGGGGGTGTTAAAGACGAATTCGATTGGATGCCAGAGTTTTCCGATCCGCTCGGTATGAATCCAGAACTGATAGACCAGGTTTATCGAGAAACTCGCGAACACCATCCAGGGAGGAACGCCCAGCAGTGGCAGCGGAATCCATATCAGGATTTCTCCGCTGTTATTCCACTTCTGCCGTAACGCGGTCGCGAAGTTGTAGTACTGACTGGAATGGTGAGCCTGATGAGTCGCCCAGACTAACCGCACCCGATGCGCGGTTCGGTGATATGCGTAGAACAGCAGGTCGACACCGAGGATAGCGATCACCCACGTGTACCAGTGGTTCGCCGACAAATGCCACGGAGCGAGATAGCCGTAGATCGCCGCGTAACCCAACAGTGCCAAGAACTTCCATGCACCCATGGTGAAAATTGACACCAATCCCATCGAGATACTGGCCCAGGCGTCAGGCGTGAGGTAGGCGCCCGAACCCGGACGGCCGGCGTCGTTACGACGCTCAAGGTGCTCGAGCTTCTGCGCGGCCGTCCACTCCAGGATCAGCAGGAGTAAGAAAAACGGAATAGCGAAGAGAACGGGATCGCGCATCTGTGGCGGCAGGACGTCCAGGAACTCCACGGCGGCACCTCCGAGAGAAGTCTATTTTTGTTACAGGAAGCTCAGGACGTCGTCGCCCCACGCGCGGCGTACTTCTGCATCGAGGTCATCGACCACCGAATCCTCCTTGTCGATGACTAGCGTGGCACGGTCGTGCGCGCCGTATTCCCGCCATGTCGGATCGCCAGCCAGGCCGGATGGGTCGCGGTGTTTCGCGAAGTTCACCCATCGAGTCCGCAGCCGCTCCGAGACCGCCCTACCCGCTTTGAGGCCGCCGAGCAGGAACGTCGGATCTTTACGTCCGCCGGCAAGCAAGTTGCCCCATACGTAGGGCAGCTCGGTGGCATGCGCGGCATGTAGGCGCAGAACCCGCAGCATCGGTGTGGCGAAATCGAAACGATAGAGGTAGACCGGGGCAACCTCGCGGTGGCCATCGGCGAACCAAATCGAAGGCATGCGGAAGCCGAGGTCACTGGCCACGCCCAGGCCTTTGACCTTGCCACGACCGCGGTAGGTGCCCCCGAGTTGGGCCTCGGTGGGCAGCTGCAGGCTCGGCTGCTCGGCCGCGATCTCGGCGAACATCGCTTTGATCGATTCCGGCGTGATCGGCATCAGCGGTGATTTCATCCATCGGAACAGCGCAGCCTCGTTCCTGTTGGTGCCGATGATCAGCGGTACCGGGTGGGTAAGCCCCTTCCTGGCCAGGGTTACCGGGTAGTCCGGCACGACGTCGCCGTCGACAATCGGCGCGAAGGCCAGCCTGCCCGGGGTTTGAAGCGGGACCTCATCGAACACCTTCCGGGAGGCTTCCACGATCGCCTCTATGGGCAGGGTCGCCAGACGCCCGAGATCACGTTGTCCGATTTCGAGCACGTCGAGGACCCGCTCGGCCACTCGGCGGCCTCCGTCCGCGTGGTAAGAGGACGTCACCGGTGAACTCTGCGCGATCGCGGCGGTGAACAGTCCGGCCGCAGCCGGACTGCCCAGCAGTGCGGTCACGACACCGGCTCCTGCTGACTCGCCGAACAACGTGACGTTGCCTGGGTCCCCGCCGAATGCAGTGATGTTGTCGCGCACCCAGCCCAGCGCCGCGATCACGTCGCGCAGGCCGACGTTGGTGGCGAACTGCTCGGGATCTGCGCCCAGCGTGGCCAGTTCCAGAAACCCTAGGGCGCCTAGCCGATAGTTGACCGTTACGACGACGACGTCCCCGCCCGCGGCCAGCGCGCGACCGTCGTACAGTGGCTGACTGGCCGAACCGAGGATGTATGCACCGCCATGCACCCACACCATCACGGGTTTGGCTGCGCCGGCCTCGGTGTCTGAGGGCGCCCACACGTTGAGCGTCAGAAAGTCGGCGCCCGGCCGGGTGCCGAGAACGATCGGGATTCCGGGGTCCGTGGGCTGCGGACAGGCCGGGCCCATCTGTCCCGCGTCGACCGGGTTCGACCAGGCCTTCGGCGGTTGGGGTGCCCGCCAGCGTAGATCGCCGATTGGCGCCGCTGCGTAGCGAATTGCCTTCCAGGCCTTGACGGTTCCGTCGTCCACACCGCGCACCGGGCCGTGGGAGGTGTCCACCACGGGTCGCCCGCCGGCGTTGTTGAGGGTGGTCGCCTCCGCGGCCATGCCGAACTCCTATCGGTCGGTCCCGGTACGGGACAGTACCATGTTTGTCGTCGCCCCTACCGAAGCATCTTCGCGTACCACGCGGACT
>JBMYXJ010000016.1:2372-14774 GCA_049608285.1 Mycobacterium sp.
TCGTACCCGATGTCCGCTGACGGGGCAAGATTGTTGGCATGGCTGTAGGCGCGGAGCACGAAGAGATTCCTGCATCGCTGATCGAGCTTGCGCATCGTTTCGGCGTGGCGACCGCATATGCGGACTGGACGGGGCAGTCGGTGAACGTGCCGGCAGCGACGCTGACAGCGGTATTGGGCGCACTGGGCGTGCCTGCCGGAACCGAATCCGAGCGCGCCGCGGCAATCGCGGCCAAGGATCGCGATCACTGGATTCGCGCGCTGCCCCCGGTGATCGTCGGGCGCGCCGGAGTCGCGACACCGTTCTGGGTCCACGTGACCCACGGAGACAAGGCCCGACTGTGGATGCGACTCGAGGACGGGAGTGTGCGTACGGGCCTGTGGCAAACCGAAAACCACACGGCCCCTTATGATCTCGATGGCAGATTGGTCGGTGAGGCCACCTTCAAGTTGCCTGCTGACCTCCCCATCGGGTACCACCGGCTGCACTTGCAGGTGGGATCTTCGGACGTCCACACGACGGTGGTCGTGTCGCCCTCATCGCTGGAGTCGCCCGCCCGATTCGGCTCAGGCCGCGCGTGGGGGCTGGCCACCCAGCTCTATAGCGTCCGTTCACACAACTCCTGGGGCATCGGTGATCTGACCGACCTCACCGATTTGGCCGTCTGGTCGGCTTCCCGTCACGGTGCGGGCTATGTATTGGTCAACCCGCTGCACGCGGCGGCACCCATCGCGCCGGTGGAACCCTCTCCATACCTGCCGACGTCGCGCCGATTCGCCAATCCGATATATCTGCGTGTGGAGGCGGTTCCCGAGTTCGCCTACGTCCGGCACCGTGGACGCATCCGCAGGGCGCAGGAGCAGGTCCAAGAGCGCGCCGATCGCCTCGGCGAGATCGACCGCGACCGCGCGTGGAAGGCCAAGCGGGAGGTGCTGGAGAGCATCTACCTCATCGAACTCTCAGCTGGCCGGGAGATCAGCTACCAGGCGTTCCTGGACCGGGAGGGTCGTAGTCTCGATGACTTCGCTACGTGGTGTGCGCTGGCCGAGCTCTACGGTGGGGACTGGCACCAGTGGCCCGAGGAACTGCAGTACCCACGCTCGGAAGCGGTCGCCGAGTTCGTCGACGAATACGCCTCGAACGTGGACTTTCACCGCTGGTTGCAATGGCTGCTCGACGATCAGCTGATGAAAGCGCAGGCCAGCACAGTGCAGGCAGGTATGGAGCTGGGCATAGTGCATGACCTCGCGGTCGGGGTGGATCCGAATGGCGCCGACGCGTGGGCGTTGCAGGATGTCTTGGCGCTCGGCGTTGCCGCCGGTGCGCCGCCAGATGAGTTCAACCAGCTCGGGCAGGACTGGTCACAGCCCCCCTGGCGCCCGGACCGACTCGCCGAGGTCGGCTACGAACCGTTCCGGGCGCTCGTGAGAGCTGTGCTGCGGCACGCGGGCGGGGTCCGCATCGATCACATCACCGGGTTGTTCCGGCTGTGGTGGATCCCGAAAGGGGTGCCACCGGCGGCAGGCACCTACGTGCACTACGACTACGAGGCGATGATCGGCATCGTGACGCTGGAAGCGCATCGGGCCGGTGCGGTCGTCGTGGGTGAGGATCTGGGGACCGTGGAACCGTGGGTGCGCGACCATCTGCGTGACCGCGGCGTTTTTGGCACCTCGATCCTGTGGTTCGAGATGGACCGCGATGGCGCCGGCGGGCCGCTGCCGGCCGAGCGGTGGCGCGAGTCCTGTCTATCGGCTGTCACGACCCACGATCTGCCTCCCACCGCCGGTTATCTCGCTGGAGAACACATCCGGCTGCGCGACGAACTCGGGTTGTTGACATGCCCGGCCGCCGAGGAACGGGCCAGTGACCGGGAACAGCAGGAGGCGTGGATGTCCGAGCTGCGCAGGGTTGGGTTACTCAACGATGGTGCTGACGTTGGCAGCCTGGATTCCGATGTTGATCCCGATGTGGATTCGGTAGTGCTGGCTCTGCACCGATACCTGGGGCGGACACCTTCGCGTCTCCTCTCACTGTCGCTGGCAGATGCTGTGGGTGAGGTGCGTGCCCAGAATCAACCAGGGACCACCGACGAGTATCCGAACTGGCGTGTCCCGCTCGGTGACCCACAGGGGCGGCAGGTATTTCTCGAGGAGGTGTTCACCGATCCCCGTAGCGCCGCGCTCTGCGAGGCGATGCGGGCCGCAGTCAAGCCCCCGCTGTGACGGCCACTGGCAACCTCGCTTGTAACACTGCGCCCCCCTGCAGCGGTTTCACATTTGGGACTGCTGCGATATGTTCGCAGCCACCACCGAAATGAGGAGTTTGCAGTCGTGAGAAAGCTTGTTGTGCTAAGCGGCGGACTCGTGGCGACGGGAACAGCCGCGCTGATCGGCGCCGGCGTGGCGATCTCTCAGCCCTCGGAATCGCCCTACAACGTGACCGGCGAGCAGTACGGGCGGGCGCTGGCGATTCTGAAGAGCCAGGGCATCAAGGGGTACTTCGGTGGGTCAACCGGCAGTGTGCTTTCGCAGTCAGCCTGCCTGGTCGACAAGCAGAAGATGACCAGCGGCGGGCGCATGCTGCTGACGCTGGATTGCACTCAGGCGGCCGCTGACGAGATCAAGGCCATGGGCCCCACGGGCGGTCCTACCGTCGGCGCCAATGGAGTCACGACTGTCACCCCGACGCCGCTGGTGCCGATTGCCGGAGCACCGGGAGCGGGCACGCCTCCCCCGCCTGCCTGACCGACACGCCTGGTGTAGCTATCCGGGACCTCCGTTCCCACATACTTCGCTCTTTCGTCGTAGAATCCAGATATCCACGACGAACAGGAGCCCGCGGATGTTGCGACCGCGTCGTTTCGATGACGAGATCGACCCTGGGCCGGTACAGATCCAGGCCCGCAAAGTGCACTTCGACGTAGCCGATAGTCCGTTGCATTGGATCCCCGACCATCCGGTGGCCTCTCACGTCGTCAGCCTGCTCAATATTGTCCTACCGGCCGGCGAACGCTGGTTCGTAGCGACCTTCAACGAAGCATTGCCGCTCGTGAAGGATTCCAAGTTGGCAGACGACATTCGTGGATTCATTGGCCAGGAGGCCACCCATGCCGATGTGCACGACGAGGCCCTACGCGCCTACATGATCAAGAACGGTGTCGACCCAACCCCGCTCCGCAATCAGGTCGAACACGTGTTCAACAAGGTGCTCGCGCCGCCGGCTTCGGCCGATCCAACGCGCCGCCTCAACCACCTGTGCGACCGACTGTGGCTGATCGCCGCGATCGAGCACTACACCGCGGTCATGGGCGACTTCGCGCTCAACTCCACTTGGGACGACTACAACGCCGATCCGGCGCTGGTCGATCTATTCCGCTGGCACGGCAGCGAAGAGGTTGAACATCGCAGCGTGGCCCACGATGTCGCGGTCTACTTCCATGACAGCTACTTCGCTCGCGTTCGCGCCATGAGCGCCGCGGCGAGCATGCTATTCGTGTTCTTTCAGCGGGCTGCGTGGCACCTGGTCAAGACGGATCCCTCCATCACCGCGAACTGGTGGACATTCAATCGGATGCGGATGCGCGACTCCAGCCTCGGCCTGCTTCCCCGCTACCGCACATTGTTCGGATCGAGCACGCTGAGTTACTTCCGGCCCGGCTACTCCCCCGAGAAAATCGGCTCCACCGCGCAGGCCGTCGCCTACCTTGCGGCTTCTCCGGCCGCCCGTACGGCCCATATGTGATGCGGCTGTTCGAGCAGTTTCGCCAGGTCGTCGAAAGGACACCGCCGAGCGCGTCCGGTCGCGCCCGCCATGACCGGACAGTGGCGGTCGCCGGAGTCGCGATCTCCGGCATGTTAGCTGCATCAGCAGCGATTCAGCGGATCCCGATGCCGAGCGGTTCAGACAGCACCATCGGGCTGAGCGTCGAACGCCGTCGCGTCGTAGCCCGCGATCAGGATGTTGTCGAGTTGACGCTGGCACCCGGGCCCGGCGTCACACTGCCCAGGTGGTATCCCGGCGCGCACATCGACGTCCACCTGCCCAGCGGACGAGTCAGGCAATACTCACTGTGCGGGGACCCGGGCTCGCCCGAGCGCTACCGCATTGCGGTGCGCCGCATTCCCGACGGAGGCGGGGGGTCCATCGAGATCCACGACGGGTTGGCGGAAGGCGCCACCGTGTACACCCACGGCCCGCGCAACGCGTTTCCGCTCACCGTGCCGGGGCACGGATCTCCGACGCGACGGTTTCGGTTCATCGCCGGCGGCATCGGTATCACCCCGATTCTTCCGATGCTCGAATGGGCCCGTCGTCTCCAGATCGATTGGTCCATGGTCTATGCGGGCCGTACCCGCGACAGTCTCCCGTTTCTTGATGAGGTAGTCGCTTTGGGGCCCAATGTCGAGATCCGAACCGACGACACCTGCGGTCTGCCCACGGCCGCGGAGTTGCTCGGCGAGTGTGACGCAGACACGTCGGTTTATGCCTGCGGACCCGCCCCCATGCTGACCGGGATCCGTTCGGCGCTGGCCGGCCGCGATGACGTCGAACTGCATTTCGAACGATTCGCCGCCGCGCCTGTCGTCGACGGCCGGCCATTCCAGGTCACCGTTGCATCCACCGGCGAAACCGTCGCCGTCGGCTCTGCGGAAACGCTGCTCGCCGCGTTGCGGCGCGAGGGGGTCAATGCTCCGTACTCCTGCCAGCAGGGGTTCTGCGGGACATGCCGGACGAGGGTGCTCGCCGGCGAGGTCGAGCATCGCGACACGTTGCTGACCGACCCCGAACGCGCGGCCGGAATGATGCTGACCTGCGTTTCCCGTGCCGCCGGCGAATCGGGCCTGACTTTGGATTATTAGGGGTATGCAGCCTCATCGGTAGCATGCGGCCATGCCACTGGCCGCTGGGGAGACGTTCGCGGGCTACACGATCGTCGAGCTACTGGGTTCTGGCGGCATGGGTGAGGTCTACCTCGTCCAACATCCTCGGCTCCCCCGCAGGGACGCGCTGAAGGTACTACCGGCAGCGGTGTCCGCCGACCCGGAGTTTCGCGAGCGGTTCAACCGGGAGGCTGATATCGCCGCCACTCTCTGGCATCCCCACATCGTGGGCGTGCACGACCGCGGTGAGTGTGACCGGCAGATCTGGATCTCGATGGATTACGTCGAGGGAACCGACGCTGGGCGGCTGCTCGCCGGGCAGCACCGGACCGGCCTGCCGGCAGGGCAGGTCGCCGAGATCGTCACCGCCGTCGCCGACGCGCTGGATTACGCTCACCAGCGCAACCTGCTGCACCGCGATGTGAAGCCGGCCAACATTCTGCTGTCCCATCCCGATTCAGCCGATCAGCGGATCCTGTTGGCGGACTTTGGAATTGCCCGCTGGGTCGACGAAATCAGTGGCCTGACCGCCACTAATATGACCGTTGGGACGGTCTCTTACGCTGCGCCTGAACAGCTGATGGGGGCACAGCTGGACGGCCGCGCAGACCAGTACGCGTTGGCCGCTACCGCGTTTCACCTGTTGACGGGTTCGCCCCCGTTCGAGCATTCCAACCCCGCGGTGGTGATCAGCCAGCATCTCTCGGCCTCCCCACCGGTGATCGGCGACGACCGCCCGGACCTCACCGGTGTGGATCCGGTGCTGGCCAAGGCTTTGGCGAAGGACCCGGGTGATCGCTTCGAACGGTGCGCCGACTTTGCCCGCGCGCTGACCCACCAGCTCACGTTCGACACTGAGCCTGATACTGCAGCCACTCGGCTGTCGACGCCGCGAACGGCTGTGTACGCAGGTGGTGGAACCAGGCGCCTAGGTATGAGGCCCGGCATGAGGCCCGGTATGAGGCCCGGTATGAGGCCCGCAGTCGTTGTCCCGATCTTGCTGGCGGTACTCCTGGTTGGAGCGGTCGCGGTGGCGACCGTGGAGTTCGTGCGCGCTGACCGCCCCGGGGCGCAACCGCCAACGAGTACGCCCCAGAGCGCGCACTCACCCCGGACGTCTGAGGTCATTACCGACACAACGGTGGTGACCTCCACCGATGTCGTCGCGCCGACCCCATCACCCCCGGTGGTCATCGGTGCAAACTGCTCCCCGGAGGGCAGCACCGGCACCACGCGTAACGGTTCGGCCGCGCACTGTTCGACGCTGCAGGGCACTGACACCACGATCTGGTCGCTGATCCAGGGTGACGTACCCAGCCCGACCGTGACCACCGCTCCGACGGACGAACCGCTGCCCTTTGCTGAGGAGTCTCCGGTGCGGGTGTGCATGGAACAGACCGGCCAGACCAGGCGGGAATGCCGTAGGGATATCCGGCAAAGTAACGGCCTGCCAGTGCTGCCGTGAGGTGCTTGATCATCCTGAGCCGCTGCCTTCCTTGTCGGCCGCACAGCACCTCACCTCAACGGTGGAGTCGATATCCCCGCGCGAGGGGCAATTCGAACTGAGCTAGTCGAGTCCTGTTCCCGACGTCGACCGCATGCGAGGATGGTGCTCACCATGGCCCGTCCACCGAAACCGGTCGATCGGCGAGATCAGATCCGGCAGATGCGCCGATTTGACCCGTTCCGGCCGCTCGACATGTTCACTTCGATGTGGTCGGCGACCGCGATGGCGCCGGTCAACAGTGGAGCCGCGGCTGCCTACCGGACGCTGTTCATGACGATGCGCCGGATGGTCGTCGGGCGCAGACTCACGGTGCGTCTTGATGAGGGCGACCTCAGAATGACGGTGACAAAGTTCGACTCCAGGCTCGATGTGCGTGGGCTGTCGGTGGGCCAGCTCAACGACGTCACCCTGACCGCCCACAATATCCGTTGGGGGGCAAGCTCTTTCGACCATGGAACCGTGGTGCTGCACAATGTGCACCTCAAGCCCACGTCTCCCCCTGTGCTGGTAGCCGCGCCGGTGGATCTAACGCTGGACGTACCGACCGATGCGCTCGACAACCTGTTTCGCGCCGCCGCGCCGCGGCTGCGTGGCGAGATCGGAGACGACGGCGTCGCGCGGCTGCATATGGCCCGCCGGCCACAGATGGGGCACGTCGAAGTCGAGGTCAGGCTGGACGGTTCGGCGCTGTGGCTCACACCTCGGGGGCTGACTCTGGGCAACTCACGCTGGCGACTGCCGGCCCGGACTCCGCCCTACCGGGTGCAACTGCCTGAGCTCGCGCACGGGTTACAGATAACCGGTGTGGAGCTCACCCCAGGCATGCTGCGGCTAACGGGGACTATGCCCGAATGGCGCACCGAACTGCCACGTCGGCGGTTGGAGGACATTATTACCCAACTCAGCGTTACCGGCGTTGTGCTAAACCTGTCCCGAATCGGTCGACTGCGATAGCTGTTGGCCGCACCTCCGTGCGACGGCCGGAACCAGGAAGAGGGGGTTGGGCCTCAGACACCGGTCCAGGCTTCGTCAAGGCGTTCTGCGACGTTGATGACCTTGGCCTGTTCGGACTGCGGGCTGTCGATCTCACCGGCGACGTGCGCAGCGATGAAACGCCTGATCTCGGCATCGACCCCGCCGATTATCCGTACCACCTCCGCGCGGAGGGATTTGGATGTCACGTGGATCGAGATGTCGGAGGCGCGGGGTTTCGCGACGTCGAGGATCAAAAGCAGTGGTTCGGCTGCCTTCGCGGTGGCGCGCAGCGAGATCTCACCGAACACCACGAACCTAGGTCGATCAATGACCAGGTCGACGACCATGTTGATTTCCAAAGGAATGCGGATCGCGAACGTGATCGACTCGCCGACCTGCCGAGTGACTCTCGGCTCCAAAATTCGCACGTGGGCTGTGACCTTGGCGATTTTTCCCGGCCCCTGGGCGATCGGGCCCAGCTTGAACGCGTCACCGGCGATCGCGCCGATCGCGCCGCCCACGCGCTCCTCGGTGACGGCGATCTCGAAGAACCGACGGCCGAATTCTTCATAGGTGAGGTAGTCAGCTGCTTCCATGGTGGTCTTACGTTCTCATGAAGGCGGCGCCGATCGCGGCAACGTGGCCGAATTCGTTGCCGACACCGCTGGCGCCGGCCGCTGGTGCGGCGCCATAGTCACAGGGTTTCACTGAATATCCGGATCCGGGTGATGGCCACGCGGTCGGTCGCGAGGTCCCCGAAAACCATGCTGTGACCGCCTGCCCTGTCGACGCGAGCCACGACTGCACGCCCTGACCGGATCAGCTTGTGCCAGCTCCCGCCGGAAAGGTGTTTGACCAGTTCGGAGGTGGTCAGTGGCTCGGTATCGCCGAGGGTGATCGGGATGTCGGTCGCAAACCTGCGCACACTGATCTCATCCCCGCCGCAGATTTCGTCGAGGAAACGTGTGAAGAGGCCTTTGCCGCCGGTTCCGAGCCCCCGGAATCCGCTGAGAAACCCCAGGCTGCCGGAGAGTCCCTGATTGGTGAACATGTTTCTGCCGAGCGCGATTCCGGCCGGCACCGAACCGGCCCCGCCGCGAACGAACTGTCTGATCATCGTGGGCAGTTCCCAGTAGGCCGACAGGCCGGCGACCCGCAGCTCATCACGGTCAGCCCGTAGGTCGTACCGGATGTAGGTGGGCACTCGCAGGGTCAGGTTCGAAGCCATCTGGATCTCGAGTTCGAGGTCGCGCACCACTGTGCAGCCGACGACCAGGTCGACGTGCGGGTGATGGCTGATGGCCCGCGGTCCGATGAACGTGTCGTAGAACTGTCCGATGGCGACCTGTCCGCGGTGTGGCGCTGACCCGACCGGATCCTCGACGCACCCGTCAGCGGTGAACAGACCGATCCAGCCGGCCCGATCGTGTGCGCCGGCCGCGGCTAGGGACCGTTGCGCAGTTGCCAGCAGGTTCGTTCGTGTCGGGCCCATATTGATGCCTACCACTTCAGACTGGTCATAGTCGACTAGTTGCGCTGACGCGGGCACACTGGTTGTTATCCGCTGCGCTGCGTGCGTGGCCGTGAGGAGGAACCGCGATGAGTAACAATTCCCCCGGCGGGCCGTTTGGCTTCGATCCCGAGGACTTCGACCGCGTGGTCCGTGAAGCAGGTCAAGGTCTGCGCGACGCGCTCGACGGCCTGGGCAGGTTCGTGAACACCTCAGGTCGTCCCGGGTGGTCGGCGTTGTTCGACGACTTCGTGCAGGGCTCGGGGGCCCGCGCACAGCAGGAAACCACCGGCGATGCCGGTGACGGGGTGTGGGCCATTTACACCGTCGACGACGGCGGAGGTGCCCAAATCGAGCAGGTGTATCCCACTGAGCTGGACGCGCTGCGGGCAAACAAGAACAACACCGACCCGGCAAGGCTGGTCAGGTTCTTGCCCTACGGCATGGCAGTGGGTGTGCTCGACCTTCCCGAGTCCACGGACGGCACAGACCTCGATTCCTAGTCTGAAGCTCCGGAGCCACCGATGAGGTGGGTTCTGCGGTGGGTGTGGCTGATTTCGAGCCACCCGCCTTCTTGAGCCGATCTACAGCCGGAAGATAACTTATATAGGCTAAGTTAAGATCGGCAGAACTCAAGTTACGAAACCGGAGGTTGATCTTGGCCGGCAAAAGTCCGGAGCGGAGATCGTGATCGCTCTCGCCAAGAAGGTGTGGCTGCCGTTGCTTATCGTGTTCGTGTTGGTGGTGGCCGGACTCACCGTCTCCCGGATCCGCACGTTCTTCGGCTCAGAGGGCATCATCGAAACGCCGCGCAACTTCGCCGATCTGCCCGAGCCGTTCGATCCCAAGGTGGTCCGCTACGAGATAACCGGCACCGGGTCCTACGCCGACATCAACTATCTCGATCTCGACGCCAAGCCTCAACGCGTCGATGGTGCGGCGTTGCCGTGGTCGCTCACTCTAAGCACCACCGAGCCGTCGGCAGCGCCCAACATCGTCGCTCAGGGGGACGGCAGCACGATCACTTGTCGGATCCTGGTCGATGACGAACTCAAAGATCAGAATACGACCGACGGCGTGAATGCCCAGACCTTCTGCTTTGTGAAGTCCGCATGAATACACCGGTCCGCGAGGCCTCCACCGAGGGGTTCCCACCCACCCCCGCGTCATCTCGTCCGTTCGTTCCTCGGATGATTCGCACATTTGCGGTCCCGATCATCCTGGGCTGGATCGCGCTTGTCGTCGTCCTCAATCTCGTTGTGCCCCAGCTGGAAACGGTCGGGCAGCTGCGCGCCGTCTCGATGAGCCCCGACGAAGCGCCGGCGATGATTTCGATGAAGAAGGTCGGCGAGCTGTTCGAGGAAGGCGACTCCGACAGCTCGGTGATGATCGTGCTGGAGGGCCAGGAGCCTCTCGGTGATGAGGCGCATGCCTGGTACGACACGTTGGTCGACCGGTTGGAGGACGACACCGCCCACGTCCAGTCGGTGCAGGACTTCTGGAGTGACCCGCTCACCGCATCGGGTTCGCAGAGTAATGACGGGTTGGCCGCCTATGTCCAGGTGAAGCTGGCGGGTAACCAGGGCGAGGCTTTAGCCAATGAGTCGGTGAAATCGGTCCAGAGCATCGTCCGCAATTTCCCACCGCCGCCTGGTGTCGAGGCGTACGTCACCGGGCCCGCAGCGCTGGCCGCCGACCAACACATCGCGGGCGACCGCAGCATGCGGTTGATCGAACTGACGACGTTCACCGTCATCATCATCATGTTGCTGCTGGTGTACCGCTCGATCGTCACCGTGCTGCTCACACTGGTCATGGTCGTGCTGTCGCTGACCGCCGCTCGGGGCGTGGTCGCCTTCCTCGGCTACCACGAGATCATCGGACTCTCAACGTTTGCCACCAACCTGTTGGTGACATTGGCGATCGCCGCGGCAACGGACTACGCCATTTTTCTCACCGGCCGATATCAGGAGGCGCGCACCGCGGGCGAGGACAAAGAGACCGCCTTCTACACGATGTTCGGCGGCACCGCGCACGTGGTGCTGGGCTCTGGCCTGACCATCGCCGGCGCGACGGCGTGTCTGAGCTTCACCCGACTGCCATACTTCCAGACCCTGGGGGTCCCGCTCGCGATCGGCATGGTCGTGGTGGTGTTGGGCGGTGTCGTGCTGATGACCGCCACGATCTCGGTACTCAGCCGGTTCGGCCTACTGGAGCCTAAGCGTTCGATGCGGGTGCGCGGCTGGCGCAAGATCGGCGCAGCCGTGGTGCGTTGGCCCGGACCGATCCTGGTCGCGACGGTCGCACTGTCGTTGGTGGGTCTGCTGACCCTGCCGGGTTACCAGACGAACTACAACGACCGCGACTACCTACCTGCCGACCTGCCCGCCAACGAAGGGTATGCAGCCGCTGACCGCCACTTTTCGGCAGCCCGGATGAACCCAGAAATGTTGATGGTCGAAAGCGACCACGACCTACGGAACTCGGCTGATTTCCTGGTTATCGACAAGATTGCCAAGGCCATCTTCCGTGTCGAGGGCATCGGGCGCGTGCAGGCCATCACGCGACCGGACGGTAAACCGATCAAACACACGTCCATCCCGTTCCAGATGAGCATGCAGGGCACCACGCAGCGCCTGAACGAAAAGTACATGCAGGACCGGATGGACGACATGCTCGTTCAGGCCGACGAGATGGCCAAAACCATCGTGACCATGAAGAAGATGGCGGGCCTGACCGCACAGATGGCGGAGGTCACCCACAGCATGGTGACGAAGATGGAGGGAATGGTCATCGATATCGAAGAACTTCGCGACAACATCGCGGACTTCGATGACTTCTTCAGGCCGATCCGTAACTACTTCTACTGGGAACCGCACTGTTTCGACATCCCAGTCTGTTGGGCCCTGCGGTCGGTGTTCGACACCCTCGACGGCATCAACGTGATGACCGAGGACATCAAAGACATCCTGCCGGACATGAAGCGCCTGGACACCCTGATGCCCCAGATGGTCTTGTTGATGCCCGAAATGATCTCGAACATGCAGACCATGCGCACGATGATGCTGACCATGTACCAGAGCCAGAAGGGCATGCAGGATCAAATGGCCGCGATGTCGGAGGACGCCGACGACATGGGCGAGGCGTTTGACGACTCGATGAACGACGACTCGTTCTATCTTCCGCCGGAGATCTTCGACAACGCCGATTTCCAACGCGGCCTCGAGCAGTTCTTGTCCCCCGATGGCCATGCGGTCCGGTTCATCATCTCCCACGAGGGCGACCCCTTGAGTCCCGCCGGCGTCGCCAAGATTGAGGCGATAAAAACGGCCGCCAAGGAGGCCATCAAAGGGACTCCGCTGGAGGGATCCAAGGTCTACCTCGGCGGGACCGCGGCGATGTTCAAGGACATGCAGGTTGGCAACACCTATGACTTGCTGATAGCGGGCATCTCGGCTCTGGGCTTGATCTTCATCATCATGTTGATTATCACGCGCGCCGTGGTCGCTGCCGCGGTCATCGTTGGC